>JAEXXY010000096.1 GCA_023451855.1 Actinomycetes bacterium | reverse complement strand
CCCGTCCCCGCCACGGCGAGGACGGTGAGCATGCCGCCTGCACCGGCCGTGTTCGAGTTGTGCAGCGTCAGGCTCGCGTCGTAGACGGCGAGGCGACGGTCGGTCGCGGTGGTCGGCACGGAGACGAGCGCGTCGGCGGTCTGGCCGGGACCGAACGTCTCGGCGACGTAGCTGCGCGAGATGTCCGTTGACCCGTTGCGCAGCTGGCTGCCGTCGACGCCGACGAGCCGCTGCGAGGCGCCGAGGACGCCCATCGAGCGGTAGGAGAGCCCGGCGTTGACGTAGCGCAGCAGGAGCGTCTGCCCCGACGCGGCGGCGATGGGTGCGTTCTGCGGGTGCACCTTGCCGTTGACGGTGAAGTAGCGCGGCCTGAAGCCCCGCAGGTCGAACGCGGCCGGGTTCGCGCTGGCGTTGAGCGCGGGGTCGATCTCGCCGAGCACGACCGGCGCCGACACGTCGAACGCCGTGCCGGCGTCGTCGTAGGCCTGCGCCGGGTTCGTGGCCCGGACGACGAGGGCGCCGTAGAGGCCCATCGCCACCTGGTGCTCGCTGTTCGGGGTGAGCCCCGCCTCGTAGAGGTAGGTGCCCGGGCGGTCTGCCGTGAACGTGTAGGTCCGGGTGCCGCTCGGGATGCCCGTGGTGTCGGGCACGAGCGACTGGCCCCCGATGTGCAGGGCGGTGTTCTCCGGCAGCGTGTTGTGCAGGGTGATGGTCACCGTGTCGTGCTCGTCGACGGTGAGCACGGGGCCACCGGGAGCGGTGACCGCCGAGCCGTCCGAGCTGTAGCCCCAGACCGTCAGCGGGGAGGCGAGCCCGGGCAGGCTCGTCGAGCCGCTGACGGCCCAGAGGTCGATTGAGCGGTCGGCGGCGTGCGCCGAGCCCGCCGGGCCCAGCAGCAGCCAGGCCGCGGTGAGCAGGCCTCCGGTCGCGAGCGACCGGAACAGGATGCGCGGTGCGCGGGTGCGTGTCGTCATCGGATCCACCTCTTCCTCAACCGCACGTGTTCGGGGCCGGCGGTTCGATCCGCATGTACGTGATGGGACCGGTCATCGTCACGCCCCACGAGGTGATCTGGTACAGCGCGTGGTTGTGGCTGATGATGTAGTACTCGCCGCACTGGTTGAGGGTCTGCACCCCCGGCGGCAGGGCCTGCGTGGAGCCGAGGTACGGGCTGCCGCTGTAGAACGTGCCGACGACCTGGTTGGCGAGGCTCGGGACCGTCACGGTCACCGGGTTGCTCGGGCTGTAGCCCTCGGCGTCGTACCACTTGAAGAGCACGTCCCACGTCTGGCCGGGACCGATGTTGATGGCGAACTTCTCCATCGACAGGTCCCCACCGGAGGGGCTCTTCAGCGGGTGGCCGTCACGGCCGACGACGAGCCCGTTGTTGCCGTGCGGGTGGAACGGGTAGTCCTCGCTGCCGACGCTGAGGTAGCGGGCCAGGCCGCTCAGCGGGTGCGTCACCGGGTCGTAGGGCTTGACCGTGGCGAGCGAGCCGTACGGCTGGTTGGGCAGCCACGACGCGCCGTTGTCGGCGATGCTGTCGGGGTAGCCGCGGCCGTTGATGAGCCAGTAGCGCGCCTTGTAGTTGTTGAGGTTGAAGCTCTTGTGGGCCTCGGCCGCCTGGTGCTGGTAGGGGTCGATCTCCGAGAGCAGGACCATGAACTCCTCGGTCGGGTTGAACCGGCTGTCGGCGGAGTCGTAGGCGTAGTCGTCGCCGAGGCTCGGACGCACGATGAGGGCGCCGAACAGGCCCATCCGCACCTGCTTCTCCGGGTTGGTGCCCGACTCGTAGAGGTAGCTGCCCGGGCGTGAGGCCGTGAACGTGTACGTCGTCGTGCCGGTCAGCGCGGCGGCGCCCGGCGCCAGGCTCGTCACGAGGCCGGCGCCGTCGACCTGCGGCTGCGAGGCGACCCCGTCGGCCCGGACGTCGTCCATGCCCGGGAAGACGATCGAGGTCGGGTCCTCGAGGGTGTTGTGGAGGATGACGGTGACGGTGTCGCCCTCGTGGACGCACAGCACCGGACCGGGGTGCTGGAACGGGTCGAACCCGCTCGAGTAGCCCCACATGTAGGCGGTGTTGCCGTCCGGCAGGTCGATGTAGCCGGTACGCGTCGTCAGGTCGAAGACCGGGTTGCCGGCAGCGGATCCGCCTGAGGTGCAGACGATCCCGTTGCGCGGCGGGGCATCTGCCGTGGCCGGCGCGCCCTGGACGACCGCCGCACCGACCGCGCCGAGCGCGGTGACCGTGGCAGCGGCCAGCACGCGTCGCAGGGAGGCCCCGCGACGCCGGAGACGTGGTGTGAGGCTCATGGCTCAGTTCCCCCAGTCGTTCGGGTAGCTCTGCGGACCGACGCCGCTCGCGTACACGCGGATCTCGGTCGCCTGACCGCCGAACCCGCCCGGTGCGAGGTTGTTCGAGCGGTTGAACGCGCGGTTGTAGAGGTAGTAGGTGTCGTAGGCCCCCGACCCCGTCTTGGGCGGTGCCGTGAACACGACGTCGTAGCTCTCGCCCGGGCCGATGTTGAGCGTCTCGGTCTCGTACGAGGTGTCGGTGCCGTCGCGGCCGCGCATCGGCGTCGCGTCGCGGCCCACGACCCGCATCCGGATGCCGCTCGTCGTCATGGCCGCCTCGCGGAACCCGAGGTTGGCGAACCGCAGTGCCACCCGCTCACCCGAGTTGCACCGCACGAGAGAGGAGTTCGGCTGGTACTGGAGGTCCGGGCGTCCGGCCGGAGGGATGAGGTCGCCGCTCGCGTCGAACGTGACACCCGACTCGGTGTGGAACGCGTCGACCGACGGGCCGTTCGGCTCGAGCGTGTCGGGGTAGACGCGTCCGTTGAGCAGGGTGAAGTCGGCCCGGTAGTCGCTCCACTCCGGCAGCTGGATGTGCGCGTCGGCCCAGTGGGCCTCGGCCCACACCTCCGACAGGAACATCGCGAACTCGCGGTCGTGGCCCGTCGAGCCGTCGCCGTCGTTGTAGAGGAACTTCGTGTACGTGCGGCCCTGGTAGGTCTTGCTCTGGCCGTCCTGCAGGGGGCGGACGAACACGAGGCCCGTCATGCCCATGTGCACGTGCTCGACGTCCTCGACGTGGCAGTGGAACATGTACGTCCCCGGGTCCCGCGGCCGGTAGACGTAGGTGAACTCGCGCCCGGCCGGCACCGACACCGATCCCGTCGGCTCCCCGTCGAAGAACGGGATGACGTTGCGGAACCCGTGCCAGTGCAGGGTGTGGGCGTCGAAGAGGTCGGGCCGCAGGGCCAGGCCGAGGTTGGTCAGCTGGACGCGGAACTCGTTGTGCGCGTTGGGGTCGTACTGGTCGACCCAGAAGAGCGGCGCCGAGTGCTGCGCCTTGTTCTTCTGCGCGAGCCGCTGCGTCGTCGTCATGCCGGTGACGTTGCGGAACCCGAAGATGTAGGTCGTCAGGCCGGCCGGCGCGAGCGAGTCCGGGTGGTACGGCGGGATCGCCGGCGTCGGGGGCAGGTGGATCCAGCCGTCGGTGCCGGCGAGGTAGAGGTTCGCGGGCGCGTCGGCCGCGGAGGCCACCTGCTCGGGCGCGAGCACGCGCCCGCTCCAGGTGCCGACGCCGGCCACGAGGGCCGCGCCCCCGGCGAGGCCGAGGAACCGGCGTCGGCTGACGCCGCCCGGCTCGGTCGGGTGCAGCGTGTCCATGGTGTCCCCTTGTCGTGAAGGAGCGGTGGGCTGGAGGTGCGGCTCGGGGCCGGGGCGGCCGGTCATCGGACCGGCCCCCCGATCCCGGGA
>JAEXXY010000082.1 GCA_023451855.1 Actinomycetes bacterium | reverse complement strand
TCGTCGTGGTGGGCGGCCTCGGCGAGGGCCGCCCGCAGTGACGCCGCGTCGAGGGCGGGCAGGTCACCGAGCAGGACGCCCACGAGAGGCATCGCGTCAGGCCTCGCGTCGGGGCCCGCGTCAGGGGCCGCGTCGGACGTCGCGTCGGGCGCCGTGTCGGACGTCGTGTCGGGCGCCGTGGCGCGCGTCGTGGCGCCGCTCCGGCGGGCCGCGTCGAGCCCGGCGCTGACGGCGTCGTTGAGTCCGGTGCCGGGGTCGTCGACCACGTGGACGCCGCGCGTGCTCCACGTCGTGCTCAGGGCCGGGTCCGCGGTGACGAGCACGACCGAGGAGGCGCCGAGGGCCTCGACGACGGCCTCCATGGTGTCGGCGGCGATGGCCCGGCTCAGCGTCTCGCGGTCGGCGCCGACCGCGCGGGCGAGCCGCGACTTGCCGTGCCGAGGGTCCTTGACCGGCACGACGACCCGCCAGGCCGACGCGTCGGATCCGTCGGTCCCGTCGGCGTGGTCGCTGCCATGGGCGGTTGTCGGGGCGTCCGGGGGAGTTGTCATGCTGACGCCATCGTCCCACTCGCCGCGGTGACGCTCGACACCGCGCCGGGTGATGACAAGATGAACCCAGCCACGCCGACGGGCGGGCACGACGAGGAGGACGTGACCAAGTGACGGGTGCCCGACCGAGGCAGCTGCCGTGGGCCTATCGGTTCGCTGCCCTGCTCCTGCGCCGGCCGCTGCTGCTGCTCACCAAGCGCGACTGGCGCGGCGTGGAGAACCTCCCGAAGGAGGGCGGCTTCGTCGTCTCGCCGAACCACATCTCCTACGCCGACCCGCTGCCGTTCGCGCACTTCCTCTTCGACAACGGCCGCGCGACGTACTTCCTGGCCAAGGACAGCCTCTTCAGCATCCCCTTCGTCGGGATGATCCTGCGCCGCTCCGGCCAGATCCCGGTGTACCGCAACTCGGCCGCCGCCACCGACGCCTACCGCGCCGCCGTCGAGGGTGTGCGCGCCGGCAAGGCACTCGGGATCTTCCCCGAGGGCACCATCACCCGCGACCCCGACCTCTGGCCCATGCGCGGCAAGACCGGCGCCGCCCGCGTCGCGCTCGAGACACGCTGCCCGCTGATCCCGGTGGCGCAGTGGGGCGCCCACGAGATCCTCTCGCCCTACGGCCACCGGCCCTCGCTGTTCCCGCGCAAGACGATGCACGTCATCGCCGGCCCACCCGTCGACCTCTCCGACCTCTATGACCGGCCCATCGACACCAAGACCCTGCGCGAGGCCACCGACCGGCTCATGGACCGCATCACCGGGCTGCTCGAGGAGATCCGCGGCGAGAAGTCGCCGCACGAGCGCTTCGACCCGCGCCAGCACGGCGTCCCCGAGATCGGTCACCCGATCAAGCACGACGACATCGGCCGCACGACGCGCTCGCAGATCCACCCGGAGGACCGCTCGTGACCCGCGTCGCCGTCATGGGCAGCGGCAACTGGGGCACGGCATTCGCCGTCATCCTCGCCGACGCCGGCTCCGAGGTGCGGATGTGGGCGCGGCGCCCCGAGCTCGTCGAGAGCATCAACGCCGGCCGCAACGCCGAGTACCTCCCCGAGCTCGAGCTGCCGCCGACCGTCCGGGCCACCGCCGACCCGCAGCAGGCGCTCGACGGCGCCGAGGTCGTCGTGCTCGCCGTGCCGTCGCAGACCCTGCGGGGCAACCTCGACCAGTGGGGCGCCGCCCTACCGGCGGGTGCTCCTGTCGTGTCGCTCATGAAGGGTGTCGAGCTCGGTACGACGCTGCGGATGAGCCAGGTCATCGCCGAGGCCGGCGTCCGCGAGGACCGCATCGTCGTCGTCTCCGGGCCCAACCTCGCTCCCGAGATCGCCCTCAAGCAGCCGGCCGCCGGCGTCGTCGCCTGCACCGACATGGACACCGCCGAGCTCGTCGCGTCGGCGTGCGCCACCCCGTACTTCCGCCCCTACACCGACACCGACGTCATCGGCGCCGAGGTGTGCGGCGCCACGAAGAACGTCGTCGCGCTGGCGTCGGGGATGGCCGAGGGCCTCGGGTTCGGCGACAACACCAAGGCGACGATCATCACCCGCGGCCTGGCCGAGACCACCCGCCTCGGGCTCGCGCTCGGTGCCCACCCGCAGACCTTCATGGGGCTGGCGGGCGTCGGCGACCTCATCGCCACGTGCATGTCGCCGCTGTCGCGCAACCACTCCTTCGGCGTCCGCCTCGGCCGCGGCATGAGCGTCGCGGAGGCCACCGCCGAGATGCGCACGACGACCGAGGGCGTCAAGTCGTGCGAGTCGATCCTGACCCTCGCGCGCGAGCACGACGTCGACATGCCGATCTGCGAGCAGGTCGTGGCCGTCATCCGCGACGGGCACCCCGCCAAGGAGGTCGGCCCGCGCCTGATGTCGCGCGACCTCAAGGCCGAGAAGCACTGAGCCGCAGACCGACCCGCCGCGTCGCGCCTCGGGGTCAGGTCAGCGGGCGCGCAGGGCCTGGTCGAGGTCGGCCCAGAGGTCCTCGACGTGCTCGATGCCGACCGACAGGCGCAGCAGGTTGACCGGAACCTCGCGCGACTCCGAGGGATGGCGCCGGCGGCGCTCCACCTGCGACTCCACACCGCCGAGGCTCGTCGAGTGCAGCCACACCCGCGTGGCCGCGCAGACGCGCTCGGCGGCGGCCTCGTCGCCCGCGACGTCGATCGCCAGGATGGCGCCGGTGCCGGCGTAGCGGACCCGCTCGACGCAGGGG
>JAEXXY010000040.1 GCA_023451855.1 Actinomycetes bacterium | reverse complement strand
GCGTACGTCACGGCCGCCCGCCCCTCGCCGTCGAACACGGACGCCTTGTCGCGTCGGGTGGCGAAGTAGCCGAGCGAGTCGCCGGCGCCGGTGCGACCGAGCAGGCGCCGCAGCGACACCTCGCGGTCGGGTGACCACCGGTTGACGGGTCGCGCCGAGGCGAGGAAGAGGGTGACGGCCACGATGATGGTCAGGCCGACGCAGAGGGCCACGACGTCGACGACCCACGACGGCACGAAGCCGCCGGATCGCGGCGCCACCCCGCCGAGGACGGCGAACACCGTCCCGACGACGGCGCGAGCCTGCGACCGTGGCACCCCGACCGCTCCGAGGAGTACCCAGGCGACGCCCAGCGTCGCCACCGAGCCCACGACCAGGGCGACCGCCGCGAGCCATCCCGAGCCACGCTGCAGGCGTCCGGTGAACTGTCCGCGCAGGAGCCACAGCCACCAGCCGGCGGCGAGGGCCACGACGATGCCGGCGATGTCGACGACGCGGCCGAGGTCGCCGCGGGTCTGCCACATCCACACGAAGGGGCGGCGCGCCGGGGGCAGTACTGCGAAGAGGCCGATGACCACGCCGAGCGCCTGGAAGGCGCCGACGATCCAGAGGCCGATCCGCTTGCGGCCGAGGAGGGCCCGCGTCACGATCGCCAGCACGACGACGGACACGACGGTCGGCGCGACCGGCACGTTGAGCAGCCCGAAGACGACCTCCGTGGGGGACGGGCCGGGGCGACGTGGGTGCGACAGGGCGAGGAGCAGGGCCGCCACGGTGGCGACGGCGTAGGTTCCCGTGAGGACGCGCGCTGCGCGGGGCGAGCCCGGGTCGACCGGTCGGCGAGTGGCCATGCCATGACGATGGACCGCGGCGCTGGATGTTCGCTGGACGTCTCCTGTGGGCCTCGTGACGCGCAGGGAACTCTCAGGTTGTCGCCGTGTCCTGCCGGGTATCGCCAAGGGGGACACCGAGGCGGCCGGGCCGCCGCGACCGGGAGGAGCGGGCATGGCTGATGGGGCACGGACGGGACGGGTGGGGCGGGCCGGCGCCCTGCTGGGCGGTGTCGGCGCAGGCGTCGCCGCGCTCGCCACGTGGGACCTGCTGCAGCGCAAGCACACGATCCTGCGCCGCTACCCGGTGATCGGCCACATGAGGTACCTCCTCGAGGACATCCGGCCCGAGCTGCAGCAGTACTTCATCGAGCGCGACTGGGACGGCCGCCCCTACGACCGCGACACGCGCTCGGTCGTCTACGAGCGGGCCAAGGGCATCCACGGCGAGCGGCCGTTCGGCACCGAGCTCGACGTCAACGAGGTGGGGTACGAGTACCTCGTCCACTCGATGGCACCGACCGACCCGCCGAAGCAGCCGGCGCGCGTCACGATCGGCGGTCCCGACTGCACCAAGCCGTACTCCATGGCCCTGCTCAACGTGTCGGCGATGAGCTTCGGGGCCCTGTCGGCCAACGCGATCCGGGCCCTCAACAAGGGCGCGGCGATGGGCGGCTTCGCCCACGACACCGGCGAGGGCGGCCTCTCGCCCTACCACCTCGAGAACGGTGGTGACATCGTCTGGGAGATCGGCACCGGCTACTTCGGGGCCCGCACCAAGGACGGCGACTTCGACCCGGACTCCTTCCGTGACAAGGCGGCTCACGACGCCGTCAAGTGCGTGTCGCTCAAGCTGAGCCAGGGTGCCAAACCGGGCATCGGCGGCGTCCTGCCCGGCGCGAAGGTGACCAAGGAGATCGCGGACATCCGACAGGTGCCCCAGGGCGAGAAGTGCGTCAGCCCGTCCTCGCACCGGGTCTTCCACACGCCGGTCGAGCTCGTCGAGTTCATCGGCCGGATGCGTGAGCTCGCCGGAGGCAAGCCCACCGGGTTCAAGCTGTGCGTCGGCTCGCGCGTCGACGTGCTCTCGCTGTGCAAGGCGATGCTCGAGGTCGGCACGACGCCCGACTTCATCGTGGTCGACGGCTCGGAGGGCGGCACGGGCGCGGCCCCGCTCGAGTTCGAGGACCACGTCGGCATGCCGCTGACCCACGGCCTCATGACGGTGCACAACGCGCTCGTCGGCGTCGGCCTGCGTGACCGCATCAGGATCGGCGCCAGCGGCAAGGTGGCGGCCGGCAACGACATCGTCAAGCGCCTCGTCCAGGGCGCCGACTACACCAATGCCGCCCGCGCCATGATGATGGCGGCCGGCTGCATCCAGGCCCAGCGCTGTCACACCGACAAGTGCCCGAGCGGCGTCGCGACGCAGAACGCCCGCCGCGCCAGGGCCCTCGACGTCGGTGACAAGAGCGTGCGGGTCAAGCAGTACCAGGAGGCGACCGTCGAGTCGGCCATGAAGATCATGGCAGCGATGGGCGTCACCGACCCTGCGCAGCTGAACCCGCACCACCTGCGTCGCAACGTCACCTCGACGACGACGCACTCCTACGCAGAGCTCTACGAGTGGCTCGAGCCGGGGCAGCTGCTCGCCGAGCCGCCGCAGGCCTGGGCCGACGACTGGGACGTCGCCACGGCCGACCGGTTCGCGCCGCACGCATCGCCCCGCCACCTCTGAGGAAGGACCGACATGACCACCGTCGCCGAGCACGTCGTCACGGCGCTCGCGGACGCCGGCGTCAGGCAGGTGTGGGGCGTCGTCGGCGACGCGCTCAACCCGCTGACCGACGCCATCCGCACCGAGGAGCGCGTCGAGTGGGTCGGCGTGCGCCACGAGGAGGTCGCGGCCTTCGCCGTGAGCGCCCAGGCCCAGCTGACCGGCACCATCGGCGTCTGCATGGGCACCGTCGGGCCCGGTTCCATCCACCTGCTCAACGGCCTCTACGACGCGAAGAAGTCGCACGCGCCGGTCCTCGCGATCTGCGGGCAGGTCCCGAGCGAGGAGATCGGCACCGACTTCTTCCAGGAGGTCGACAACGACACCCTCTTCGCCGACGTGTCGGTGTGGGCGCACACGCTGACCTCGCCGAGCCAGCTGCCCCACCTGCTCGAGCAGGCCGTCAACGCCGCCTACGCCCACCGGGGGGTCGCCGTGCTGACACTGCCCGGCGACATCGGCGGCCTCGACGTGCCCAAGGGGGTCGAGCCCGCCTCGTTCGCGCCGCCCGCGGCGCCGGCGCCGGCCCCCGACG
>JAEXXY010000527.1 GCA_023451855.1 Actinomycetes bacterium | reverse complement strand
GGTAGAGCGGCTCGGCGTCGGCGGCGGTGTCGTGGAAGCCGCCGTCCTCGGCCGCGAAGGACCGGGCGCCCTCGAGGACGGTGCGGGCGTGCGCCAGCCACGATGCGTCGCCGGTCGCCCGGTGCAGGGCCAGCAGCCCCTCGGCGAGGTTGCCGTGGTCGTCGGCGACCGCGCGCGCGTCGCCACCCCGGCCGTCGCGCGAGGCCCGGAGCAGGACGCCGTCGCGCACGTGGACGTCGAGGACGTGTCGGGCACAGTCGGCGGCGGCCTCGACCCAGGTCGGCTCGCCGAGGAGCGCGCCGGCGTCGGCGAGCGCGGCGACGGCGAGCCCGTTCCACGAGGTGACGACCTTGTCGTCACGCGCCGGTTGCGGTCGGCGGGCACGAGCCTCGAGCAGCCGCGCCCGGACGCCGTCGAACCACGGCCGGTCGTCCGGGTCGCGCGGCAGCTGGAGCGTCGAGCTGCCGTGCTCGAAGGTGCCCGCGTCGGTGACGCCGAACAGCCCCGCCACGACGTCTCCGTCCTCACCGAGCACCGCGCGCAGCTGGGCGGGCGTCCACGCGTACGTCAGGCCCTCGACGCCGTCGGCGTCCGCGTCCAGCGACGAGGCGAACCCGCCCTCGGGCGTGCGCAGGTCACGCAGGAGGACCGACGCCGTCTCGCGGACCACGCGCTCGGCGAGGTCCCCGCCGTCGAGGCGCCACCACGACGCGTAGGCGCGCAGCAGCAGGGCGTTGTCGTAGAGCATCTTCTCGAAGTGCGGCACGACCCAGTCGGCGTCGACGGCGTACCGGGCGAAGCCGCCGCCGAGCTGGTCGTAGAGGCCGCTGCGGGCCATCCGCTCGAGGGTGCGCGACGCGAGCTCCAGCGCGGTCGGGTCGCCGGTACGGGCGTGGTGGCGCAGCAGGAACTCGAGGACCATCGACGGCGGGAACTTTGGTGCCCCGCCGAATCCTGCTGAGCGCGAGTCGAACTGGCGCGTAAGAAGGCTGACTGCATTCTCGAGCAGTTCCGGTGCGGGCTCGAGCGGGTCGGGGGAGCGCAGGCCCTCACGGAGGTCGCCGGCGATGTGCGTGCCCGACGCGCGCACCTCGTCCTCGCGGGTGCGCCACGCCTCGTCGAGGGCGGCGAGGACGCGCAGGAAATGCTCGCGCGGGAAGTAGGTGCCGGCGAAGAACGGCTCGCCCTCCGGGGTGAGGAACACGGTCATCGGCCAGCCGCCCTGGCCCGTCGTGGCCGTCACCGCCGACATGTACACCGCATCGATGTCGGGTCGCTCCTCCCGGTCGACCTTCACCGCCACGAACCGCGCGTTGACGGCGGCCGCCACGGCGTCGTCCTCGAAGGACTCGTGGGCCATGACGTGGCACCAGTGGCAGGCCGCGTACCCGACCGACAGGAGCACCGGGACGTTGCGCTCGCGAGCCTCGGCGAACGCCTCCGGGCCCCATTCCTGCCAGTCCACCGGGTTGTCCCGGTGCTGGAGGAGGTACGGGCTCGTGGCGGCGGCGAGGCGGTTCGGCATCCACCCACTCTCCAACACCCGGGGGGTTTTCCCACCACGCAGGCCCGCCGGGCCCTATCGTCGGTGCGGGACGTCGTCGAGGGGGGGGGGTCCGTCGGTCCGGCGGCGGAGGGGGGGTTCCGGACGCCGAGGTCCGGGTGCGGCGGGGGCGCCGTGTCCGGAGCGGCCCTGACGGGTACGTCCAACAGGGGCACCGGTTTCGGTGAGGGGACAGTTGGGGGAGTCATGACGAGCAGTGACGAGCATGCCGAGCATGCCGAAGGGCACGGGCACGACGAGCACGTCGACCTCATGACGCCGGCCGAGGTCGCGCGTCTGTTCCGCGTCTCGGTGACGACCGTGACCAAGTGGGCCCGCTCGGGCCTGTTGCCCAGCGTCCGGACGCTCGGGGGGCACCGACGCTTCGACCGGCGAGACGTGCTCGAGCACCTCGAGCGCACGAACGGGCACGGGCCGGCCGGCGACGAGCCCGGGGCGACCTGACGCGTCGACGGGCGATCAGGCGGGCAGCGGCTCGGCCGTGACGACGAGGCGCTCCCAGCGGATGCGTCGTGCGCGCCACGTGAACACGGCGAGCTTCGCGAGCTCCTCGACGATGCGCGCCGCGAAGATGCCGACGAAGCCGAGCGGGGTGTGCAGGCCGAGCAGGACCGCGAGCGGCAGCCCGACGACGAAGGCGCCGACGACGTCGCCGATGATGACGCCGCGCACGTCGTTCGCGCTCGGCAGCACGCCTGCGCCGACGATCATGTTGCGCACCTTGACCACCTGGAAGGCGGCGTTCATGAGGATGCCGACACCGGCCATGACCCGGACGTCGCGGCCGGCCTCGCCGAACAGCGCGTCGAGCAGGAGCACGGAGGCGGCGAACAGGGCGCCGAAGACGGCCGCCGTGCCGATGCCGGCGCGAGTGAGGCGCCGGACCCAGGCCATCGCGTCGCCGACGTCGCCACGCCCGACCGACCGCCCGACGAGCGTCGTCGTCGCGCTCATCAGGCCGATGCTGCCGACGATGAAGACGCCCTCGAGCGTCGTGACGATCTGCGCCGCGGCGAGGGCCTCGTCGCCCAGCCGGCCGAAGACGACGTTGTAGAGGAACGTGCCGACGGTCCAGAACAGCTCGGTGACTCCGAGCGGCAGCGCCAGGACGAAGAGCGGCACGACGACGGCGCGCCACTGCACGAGGCTGTCGGGCAGGCTCCAACGCACCGCGCCGCGTCGGAAGGCCATCCAGAGCAGGATGAGCGCCTTGGCGACGGCGGTGACGAGCGTGGCCCAACCGGCGCCCGCGACGCCGAGCGCCGGGATCGGGCCGAAGCCGGTGACGAGCGCCAGCGCGATGGCCGAGTTGGCCACGACGGTGACCATCGTGGCGATCATCGGGCTCGTCGGGCGACCGACCGAGCGCAGCACACCGGACAGGATCGCGCTGAGCATGACCGGCAGGGTGGCAAGCACGGTGAGGCGGAAGTAGTCGGTGCCGGCCGCCGCGACCGACGGCGAGGCACCCACGAGCGCCATGAGGTGGTCGGAGAGGAACCACGGCACCAGGGACACGACGGTGCCGAGGCCGAGCGCGACGAGCAGCGCGGCCGTGACGGTGTGGTCGAGGTCGCCGGTGCGGCCCGCGCCGTGCGCCCGGGCCACGAGGATGCTCACCGACGTGCCGAGGCACCCCAAGGTCACGGCCAGGATGAAGGTGAGGCTGTTCGAGAAGCCCACCGCCGCGATGGCCGTCGCCCCGAGCCCGCCGACGACGATCTGGTTGACGAAGTTGAGCACCAGCATCAGCACGAACTCCATGCTCACCGGCACCGCGATGCGCGCGATCTCGCGCGCGGGCGACGGCGTGCCCGGGACGATGGTCGCCTGGGCCGTACGTGTCGCGCGACGGGTGAGCAGGGCGGGGCGGGGCATGCGAATGCCTTTCGACATCGAAAAGGAGGAGGAGGCGCGCGACGCTGCGCGGGGACGATCGTACGACCTTCAACAACCGGAGTCGAAACGTTTTGATCGGACGTTCCGAAAGGTGGCCCCGAGGCCGACCCGACGGGTGTCCCGAGGCGTCCCGAGACCACAAGGCAGCCTCGCGTCGTCAGTCGTTCATGGCCTTGATGATCGTCACGGCGAGGCTGACGCGGTCGTGGGCCCATTCCCGCGACGCGTCGTCGCCGGCCGACACGGCCGACTGGGCGGCATCGAGCGCGTTGTCGGCCTCGCGCACGATCGTCCAGGCGCGCGCCCGGCCCTCGTCGAGCCCGGCGTGCTCGCAGATGATCTCGAGGCGACGACGCAGCGACCACCGCACCTGCGAGCCGGTGCCGAGCTCGTCGGCGCGGTTCCACAGGGCCGGTGCGACCTCGAACGCGGGATCGCCCGCCACCGGCTTGGGATCGATGGCCAGCCACGGCGAGCGGTAGGCGCCGAGGACGTTCATGTAGTGCAGGTCGGTGTGCAGCAGCCGGTCCTCGGCCGGAGGACGGGCCACCAGCTCGCGGGCCAGCGCCGAGGCCTGGTCGAGATAGCGGCGCGGCAGCACCGCCGGCGCCTCGCGCAGCTCGCGGGCCTGGCGCTCCGCGTAGTCGACGAGCCGCGGCACGCGCGGGTGCGGCGGCCGACGCAGCACCCGCAGCAGGTCGCCGATGATCCCGCACGCCTCGTCGATGTCGACGCCCATGAGGTCGCGGGTGTGCAGCCGCTCGAGGAGCATGGCGAAGCGGGACGGGTCGGCCCGCAGCAGGCGCACCGCGCCGTGGCCGTTCCACGTCTGCAGCGCCAGCGACTCCGTGGCGGCCTCCGGGTGCGGCCAGCTGACCTTGAGCACGCCCTCGCCGCTGACGCCCGCGGCGTCGCGCCCTGCGCCGAGCAGGCGCACGGGCAGGGCGACCGAGCAGGCGCCCGTCATCGTCGGGCCGGCCGGCTCCAGCTCCCACTCGCGCAGCAGGTCGCCGAGCAGCGTCGGCAGCTCGGCGAGCCAGTCCTCGCCGGAGGCGTAGCCGTCGGCCGGGTAGCCGCTGATCCGGTGCGCGAACCTGGCGGGGATGAGCTCGATGCTCACGAGGCGGCTCCGGGGAAGGCGGTCAGGGGCACGTCCCAGTCGACGGCGAGGGCCTGGACGCGTCCGCTCCAGCGCGCGACGTCCTCGAGCGAGGCGGCGCTCGGCGCCGCTCCCGCGACCTCGGCCGTGGCGCCGACCGTGTCGGCGAGCACCTGGTGGGCCAGGCGCGACGCGTCGGCGGGCGTGGTGACGGGGAAGGGCAAGGCCCAGCCGCTCGGCATGGTCGAGGACGTGCCCGACGTGGCGATCTCGAGGCGGGTCAGGCCCGCGAGGGTGTCCGCGGCGCGACGCCGGTCCTCGGCGCCCGCCTGCGCGGCGACGACCTCGAAGGCGTACACGAGGGGCTGGGTGCGCGCCACGATGGCCGGCCGGGCCGGGCTGGCGGCGTCGGGCATCGGGACGTCGGCGCCGAGCAGGGC
>JAEXXY010000473.1 GCA_023451855.1 Actinomycetes bacterium | reverse complement strand
GCGCCTCGGCGCCTCGCCCCGGGCCGCGCTCCAGCTGCTCCGGGCCGCCCGGGCGCACGCCGCCCTCGAGGGTCGCGACCACGTCATCCCCGACGACGTGCAGGTCCTCGCCTCCCCCGTGCTCGCCCACCGGCTCATGCCCTCGAGCGAAACCCAGCTGGCCCGCCGCACCACCGCTGACGTCGTCGTCGACCTCCTGCGCCAGGTGCCGGTGCCGCCGGCCGCACGCTGAGGGAGCGCCGCCCGTGCGTGCCCTGCGCAGCGTCCTGACGACCCGGGGGCGAGCCTTCTTCGGCTCCGGGATCGTGCTCGTGCTCGCGGGGGTCGTCTTCGGCTTCCGCGACATCACCCGGTTCGGCGTGCTGCTCATCGCCCTGCCGGTCATCTCCGCGGCGCTCGTGCGCACGCGCCGCACCCGGATGCGCATCGAGCGGCACGCGCACCCCGAGCGCATCAGCGTCGGCCAGGACGCCCACGTGACCCTGTCCTTCGAGAACGTCTCGGGCTCGACGACGCCGATCTTCCTGGCCGAGGAGCGCATCGACTACGTCCTCGGCGACCGGCCGCGCTTCGTCGTCGGCCGCATCCCGCCCGGACGCGTCCGCGCCATCGACTACGGGGTGCGCTCGCACCTGCGCGGGCGGCACCGGCTCGGCCCGCTCGGCGTGCAGGTGCAGGACCCGTTCGGGCTGGCCAACCGCCACGCCGTCCTCGAGGGGACGAGCGACCTCGTCATCCTGCCGCAGGTGCACCCGCTCGGCTCGAGCCGGCACCCGAGCGCCGGCGTCGGCTCCGAGGGCGAGCAGGCCCACCTCATCGCCCTGCACGGCGAGGACGACGTGACGATCCGCGAGTACCGCGACGGCGACGACCTGCGACGCATCCACTGGCCGGCCACCGCACGCACCGGCGAGCTCATGGTGCGCCAGGAGGACCGCCCGGCCCAGCGCCGCGCCCTCGTCCTGCTCGACCCACGCCCGTCGGCCCACGGAGGGTCGGGCGCCACCGGGTCCTTCGAGTGGTCCGTCACGGCCGCCGCCTCGATCGCCGTGCACCTGGCCGAGTCCGGCTACGCCGTGCACCTCGTGTGCGCCGAGACCGTCGACAGCGGTCGCGCCGCCGAGCCGATGCCCGTCGACGAGATCCTCGACGCGCTCGCCGTGACCCAGCTGCGCGACGACAGCGGGGAGGACGAGATCCTCCGTGCCGCCCAGGCCCTCGCCGCCGCCGGCGGTCTCGTCGTCGCCCTCGTCGGCCCGTTCGACCCCGACGTCACGTCGCGCGTGGCGAGCCTGCGCCAGCCGGGCACCACGGGCCTGGCCCTCGTCGTCGACGCCCGGTCGTTCGGCACGACCGACGCCGACGAGGCCCTCGGGCACGTCGACGCCCTCCGGATGGCCGGCTGGCGTGCGGTGGCGGCCACGAGGGGCGACGACATCGCGTACGCCTGGGCCGTGCTGACCGCCGCGACCGTGGGAGGCAGCCGATGACCCGTCGACGCTGGCGCATCACCCTCCTCGGCGCCCTCGCGGTGCTCTGCGCGTGCTACCCCGTCACGAGCCTCTTCCTCGAGACGTCGTGGTTCGGCCAGGCCGTCCTCGTCGTCGTCCTCACCGCGGGCGTGGGGCTGCTCCTGCGCGGCCTGACCCGGTCGCGGCCGCTCGTCGTGGCGGTGCAGGTGCTCGTGCTCGCCTCCTTCCTCGTCGTGCGGGTCGCGGGCGGCACCTTCGCCTACCTCGTCGTGCCGACGCTCGACACCCTCGAGGTGCTCAACGGCCTCGGCCTGCAGGCCCTCGAGACGGTCCAGCGGTACAGCGCGCCCGCGCCGCTCAACGACGGTGTCACCTTCTGCCTGCTCGTCATCGTCGCGCTCGTCGCGATCAGCGTCGACGCGGCGGCCGCGACGTGGCGCAGCCCGGCCGCGGCGGGCCTTCCCCTGCTCGCGGCCTACCTCGTCACGGCCGCCAACGGCGACTCGGCGCTGGCCCTGCGCTACTTCGTCCTGCCGGTCCTCGTGTGGCTGCTCATGGTGCACACGACGGCACGGGCCCAGTTCGGACGGTGGGGCACCGCACGGCCCGCCGAGCACAGCGAGATCGACGAGGCGGCCCACGACCGTGCCGCCCTCCGGTCCTTCTCCGGCGCAGCGGTGCGCGTCGGCGCCGCCGGTGTCGCGCTGGCCCTGCTGGTGCCGGTGTTCGTCCCGCACTTCCCGCCCCGCTACCTCACCGACGGGCTCGGCCGCTCGGGCGGAGGCGGCCAGGGGTCGGTCGGCTTCAACAACACCCTCGACCTCAGCCGCAGCCTCAACGACACCGACCAGACGCCCGTGCTGCGGTACACGACGACCGGCTTCACCCGGCCTCCGCTGCGGGTCCTCGCGACGTCGTACTACTCGCGGGGCCAGTGGCAGGAGGCCGGCACGAACCAAGGCCCCGCCGACCCGATGCCGCTGCCGCCGCCCTCGCAGCGTCGCGACTACGTCATCACGGTCACCGGCAACTCGCTCTCCGCGCCGCGCGTCGCCGCCCCGTTCCCCGTCGTGGCCGTCTCGATGCCGGGCACCCGGTGGCGGATCGACCCCATCACCCGCGACGTCCGCGTCGACACCGCCGTCGCGGACTACCGCGTCACCTACGCCGACATCGCCCCGAACGCGGCGCAGCTGCGCGACTCCGGCACACCCGACTCCCCGGACATCACCGACGACGACCTGACGATCCCGGACCGCTCGCGCGCCCTCATCGAACGCTGGTCGACGGAGGTCACGGCGGGCGCCGACAACCCGCTCGACAAGGCCATCGCGATCCAGAACCACCTGCGCGACACCTCGCGCTACACCTACACCCTCGACCTCGGCGAGCCGCTGCGCGACGAGGCGGGCCGGCTGCTCGAGCCGATCGAGAACTTCTACCGGACCCGGCGCGGGTACTGCGTGCAGTTCGCGACGGCGATGATCATGATGGCGCGGGCGCAAGGCATCCCCGCACGGATGGCCATCGGCTTCCTGCCGGGCACCCGCTCCGGCGACGGGTACGTGGTCAAGTCCTCCGACGCCCACGCCTGGCCCGAGCTGTACTTCCAGGGCTACGGGTGGCTGCGCTTCGAACCGACGCCGGGCGCGCGTTCCGGCACACCACCGCCCTACGCCGTCCTCGGCGCGGGCTCCGGCGGCACCGGCGGCGGCCGCTCCGTCGACGACACCCAGTCCGGCAGCACCGCGACCGCGAGGCCGTCGCGCTCGACGACGGCCGTCGTCGCCCCGGCAGCGGCCCAACCCTCGTTCACCGACACGCTCGCCTCGGTGTTCAGCCTGCGCAACGTCGTCATCGTGCTCGCCGTCGTCGTCGGCCTGCTCGCGGCGTTCGTCATGCCGCTGACCGCCTGGCTGCTCCGCGTGCGCCGGCGGCGTGCCGCCGTGACCCGTCAGGACCTCATCGAGGCCGAGTGGGACGCGCTGACCTCGCACCTCGGCGACCTCGGCCTCACCGCTCCCCAGGGCGTGACGTTGCGCCAGCTGCGCGAGCGGTACGTCACCGAGGGTCATCTCGACCCCGATGACGCCACCGCGATGGGACGCGTCACCGCGACGCTCGAGAAGGCCCGCTACGACCGACCCGAACGCACGACGCCGCAGGAGGCGGTGCGCCTGCACACCGACATCCGGTCGATCCGTCGCACCATCGGTCGCACGCGCGCGTGGCAGACGCGGCTGCGCTCGTTCATCTGGCCGGCCGCCGGGGTGAACTGGTGGCGCGGGCTGCCCGACCGCCTCGGCTCGCGCCGCCGCTGAGGCGGACAGCTCACGCTCACGACCGTTCGTCCTCGCTCGGCGAACGGTCGGACGCGATGCGCCCACGGGGGTTAGCCTACGAAGGCGGGACGTGGGACGAGTCCCGGGCCTCTTCACGATGCGTCGCAAGACCGACGAGGCCCCTTCCCCGCCGCGTCTTCCCGGGAGGCCACCATGTCCCAGAAGGTCAAGGCTCCGATCGCGGCGGCTCGGCGCGACCACTCGGTCGCGTGGTGGGCCCTCCCGGTGGAGGAAGTGGCCCAACGGCTGGGTGTCGATCCCGTCAGGGGGCTGACAGAGCTGGAGGCGGAGCGGCGCCTCGCGGCGTCGGGCCCGAACGCGATTGCCGAGGAGGAGCCGGAACCGGTCTGGAAGCAGTTCCTGAAGCACTACCGCGACTACATGCAGATCGTGCTCGTCGTCGCGGCGGTCGTCAGTCTGCTGATCGGTGAGTGGGGAACGGCGATCGGCCTGGCACTGCTCACCCTGTTCAACGCCTGGTTGGGATACCACCAGGAGGGCAAGGCCCAGGCGGCTGCGGCGGCCCTCGGGGCGATGCTCGAGTCGGTCGCCAAGGTGCGACGCGACGGCTCCGTCGTCGAAATCCCCGCGACGGAGATCGTGCCCGGCGACATCGTCCTCGTCGATGCCGGCGACCGGGTGCCGGCGGACGGCCGGGTGATCGTGGCGGCGACGCTCCAGATCGAGGAGGGCGCTCTGACCGGCGAGAGCGTCGCGGTCGAGAAGACGACCGAGCCGCTCGGCGAGACCGACGTCGCGATCGGCGACCGCACGTGCATGGCCTTCATGAACACCAACGTCACTCGTGGCCACGGGGAGATCCTCGTGACGACGACGGGGATGGGCTCCGAGGTCGGGCACATCGCGCACCTGCTCGCCGGGCAGAAGGTGGAGAAGACGCCCCTGACCAAGCAGGTCGACCGGCTCACGGTCTTCATCATCGGCGCAGCCCTGTTCGCGTTCATCGCCATCCTCATCATGGGACTCGCCCAGGGCGAGTCGTTCACCGTCCTCTTCGGCATCGGGGTCGCCCTGGCCGTCGGCTCCATCCCGGACGCTCTCCCCGCCGTGGTGACCACGATCCTGTCGGTGGGGTCGGTCAACATGGCCAGGAAGAACGCGATCATGAAGGTCCTCCCGGCCGTCGAGACGCTGGGATCGACCTCGGCGATCAACTCCGACAAGACCGGCACCCTGACGCTCAACCAGATGACCGTCCGCGAGTTCACGACCGTCGCTCACCACTACACCGTCACCGGTGAGGGCTACGGCTTTGAGGGCCAGGTGCAGCGGACGACGGGCGAGCCCGAAGCCGACCTGGACTACGTCTTCTTCCCCTGCGCCCTCTGCATCGACTCCGACATCCAGGACGGCGCCGTCGTCGGCGACCCGACGGAGGGGGCGCTCTACGTGCTCGCCCAGAAGGGCGGCATCGACGTCAGGCAGTTCCGCCTGAACCACCCCCGCATCGCAGCGGTGCCGTTCGACTCCGACTACAAGTTCATGGCCAGCTTCCACACGATGCCCGGTGCAGACGGTCGACCCGTCGTGCGGGCGTACGTGAAGGGAGCGCCGGACGTGATCCTGGACCGGTCGACGCGGGCTCGGATGCCCGGAGGGGTGAGCCTGGCGTTCACCGCCGAGATGCCGTGCGAAGGTCGTGGCCGAGAACGCGCGCATCGCCAGCCAGGGACGGCGGGTTCTCGCGTTCGCGCAACGCGAGTTCGACCTCGCCACGTTCGATCCCTCCGCCGACCTGATGGACCTCATGCAGGAGCTCGAGCTGGCGGCCCTCGTCGGGCAGGTCGACCCGCCCCGGGCAGAGGCCATGAAAGCCATCGCCGAGGCCAGGCAGGCCGGGATCCGGGTCCGCATGATCACCGGAGACCACGCCGTCACCGCCGCCGCGATCGCGAGCGAGCTGGGCATCGAGGGGCGTGCCATGACCGGCGCCGAGTTCGCGGCGCTCGACGACGAGCAGGCGGCCAGACAGGTCGACGAGATCGGCGTGATCGCCCGGGTGGCCCCGGAGCACAAGGTCCGGTTGGTCAAGGTTCTCCAGCGAGGCGGCCACATCGTCGCGATGACCGGGGACGGGGTGAACGACGCCCCGGCCATCGGCGCTGCGGACATCGGCATCGCCATGGGCATCACCGGGACGGACGTCGCCAAGGGCGCGGCAAAGATGATCCTGACCGACGACAACTTCGCCACGATCGTGGCCGCCGTCGAGGAGGGACGCTCGGTCTACGACAACCTGCAGAAGTTCCTGCGGATCCAGATCGCCAACCTGTTCATGTTCGTCCTCGCCTTCCTCGGCTCGAGTGCGTTCCAGATCGCCGGCACGGCGCTGCTGATCCCCTCTCAGGTGCTGTGGATCCACATGGCCGTGGTGGCGCCGCTCGGCGCCGTCATGGGCCTCGACATCGCCAACCCGGGGATCATGCGCCGCCGGCCCCGTCCCTCCGACCAGGCCATCATCGTCCGGTCGATGATGGTGCGGCTGTTCGTCAACGGGCTGTTCATGGCCGCCGCCACGCTGGTGCTCGTCCAGATCGGCAAGACCACCTACAACTCGCTCGAGGTGGGGCAGACCATGGCGCTCGTCGGCCTGTCGCTCATGAACATCTTCCTCGCCCTCAACCTGCGCTTTCCGGAGGACAGCGCGTTCGGCAGCGCGACCTTCTCCAACCCGAAACTGCTGTGGGCCTTCGCCTGGGCCTTCGTGGGGGCGCTGCTGATCACCCAGATGCGCGTGCTGCAGGACCTGTTCCACACCACCCCGCTCGACGGCAGGCAGTGGGCCATCGCCCTCGTGCCGGGTGTCGTGCTGCTGGTCCTCGGCGAGCTCTACAAGGTCATCCTTCGCGTCTGGCGGGCGCGCGACCGGGCGACGGCCCCCAGCCGGACCGCGGCGTCGCCCAGGGCCGACTGACCGGCCGGTGGCCTTCTCGGACCGCACGCGTCGACGACTCCTGGTCTGGGGGTCTGCCAGCACCGTGACCTGCCTGGCACTGTGCGTCCTCGCCGCGCACCAGCCTCAGGTCATCGACCGGTGGGACCACGTCCTGATGATCGGCCCCGACCGGTGGCGGCCCTCGACGCCCTGGCTCGAGCGTCCACTGGTCTGGGTGTCCGCGGCGTTCGGCACCCTGGCCAGTGCGATCGCGACCGCGGTGGTGGCCGGCCTGCTCCTGGTCAGGGGGCAGCGCCGGGCAGCCGCGTACGTCGTGGTGGCGATCGCCGGCACCTCACTGCTCACCAGCCTCCTCAAGCAGTACGTCGGTCTGGCGCGACCCGTGGTGGCAGAGCCGATACTCCAGTACTCCTCGAGCGCGATGCCGAGCGGCCATGCCTCGAACATCGCGGCCGCGGTGACGGTGGCCTGCGTCCTGTCGGCCGTGTTCGTCCGGCGGCCCGGGCGCCGCCGCCTCGTGCTCGTGGTGGGGGTGCTCGTGACGCTCGTCGTCGGGCTCGACCGACTCATGCTCGGCGTGCACACCCTGACGGAGGTCGTTGCCGGCTACGCCCTCGGACTCGGCGTCGGGCTGCTCGCCGCGTACGTCGTCGACCCCGAGGCCCGGGCGAGCGCCGATGCCAACCGGCCCAGCCCGACGCCGACGGACGCGCCGACCAGGACGTCTCCCGGATAGTGCACCCCCGTGTACACGCGGGAGAACGCCACGACGGCTGCGGCCGCGCGCAGCGGCCAGCGCAGCTCGGGCACTCCCGCGCTGACCGCGACGCAGAACGCCGCGGCAGATGCCGAGTGGCCGGAGGGGAACGACGCGGACGACGGCATCCCGACCCATCGCGTCCGGGGCACGCCGAGCCCAGAGCGGCGGGGGCGCCGACGCGCCAGCCGCTTCATCGGCTGGTTCACCAGCAGCGACGTGGCCCCGATCGCGGCCACGCCGGTGAGGGCGGCTCGGCGTCCCCTCTCTCCCCCGAACGCGGCGAGGGCGCCCGCCGTCAGGAACCAGGGCTTGGAGAAGTTGGCGAAGTCGGAGACCCGGCGCAGCGGTGCGTCGAGCCACGGCGTGGGCAGCCCCGCCACGGCGCTGTAGACCTGGCGATCGGCCGTGTCCAGGGAGCGCAGGAGTCGCAGCACTCCCGACGGCTCGAGATCGTCACGAGCCGGGGAACGCGCTGCACTCCCGGACTCGACGGGAACGGGAGGGGTCAGATCGCCCATCTGTCCTCAACCGCCCTTCGTACCCGCGCCGGTCGCCGCCTGCCAGAGCGCGATCGGGGTCGACCTGGCACTGAGACGCACGGGCTGGCGGTCGCGCGCCCGCTGCAGCGCGGCACGCGGGAGCCTGACCGTCACGGCTCCCGGCCGGATGGCGAAGCGAAGCGGTGGATCCAGGACGAGAGCCTCCCCGTCGACGCCCACCTCCACCGGACCGGACGAGTGCACCTCGAACTGTGGCGTGGTCCACTCGTTCCACCCGGCGAAGCGCTGGATCTGGCCCGCCATCTCCAGCAGCGCCACCTTCTCGGCGTCCGCAGCGGAGCTGACCCGCAACGCGACGACTCCCAGCACGCCGGCGTCGAGGCGCTCACGCGTCCCTCCCCCGCGCAGGTGCGCCAGGTCGTAACGGTTGTTGGACACCAGCAGGAGCTGTCCGGGAACGGCCGGCTGCCCCGAGGGCAGGCTGTAGTGCAGGTCGAGGGGCTGGGCCCGGGGGCCCAGCATGTCCGGGAGCAGGGCCGAGGCGGTCTGCACCTTGGCGTCCCGGTAGTCCGCCGACTGCACGACCTTCGCGTACACGCCCATCGACGCGTTGTTGACGAACACCTGCCCGTTGAGCTCGGCCAGGTCCACCCGCCTGTCGACCCCGTGGTCGAAGGCATCCATCGCACCCGGGACGTCCTCGCGGTCGATGCCCAGGTCGAGCGCGAAGTGGTTGCGCGTGCCGGCAGGCACCACGACGAAGGGCAGGTCGTGCCGGCTCGCGACGGAGGCGACGATCGCCAACGATCCGTCACCACCAGCCATACCGAGCAGGTCGGCCCCCTCGGCGACGGCGGCCTCTGCCACGGCCCGGAGGTCCTCACCCGGCGTGAGGACGTGCGCCTCGACACCACGCTCCCGACACAGCTCGACCAGCCCGAAGCGCTCGACCTTGCCTCCGCCCGAGCGCGGGTTCATGATCAGGACCGCGTGTTCGGCCCTGGGCGCGACCGCGGGGGCGTCGGGGTGCGTCATCGGGGCCAGCGCGTAGCCGGCCGCGGCTGCGGAGACCACGGCGAGACCCAGCCCGACGGCCAGCACGCGGACGCTCTCGCTCGCCAGGATCACGGCGACGAAGGCGACGAGCGCGCCGACCACCAGGGCGGCAGCAAGGACTCGGACGGGCCCCCGGCGGGACACGACGTACCAGGCAGCCACGACCGCGAGCCCGAGCGAGACCACGCTCACCAGCAGGACGTCCCACCGGCGGATGGTGACGACGACGACGAACAGCAGCGCGGCACCGAAGGCCACCAGCGCCAGGGCGGCCATGGTTCTGCGCAGGGGACGCGCTCGGGGGGCCGGCCCGGCGCTGCGACCGGATGTCGTCATGTCGACCCCTCCGGGTCCCGCCAGCTCACGCCGGTTCGGCGCACGTACGCGTCGACGGCCTCCTCGATGGTCGGGAGGAAGTGCTCCGGGGCGATGGTGCGGGTCAGGCCGTACCGCTCGATCTTCGCTCGCACCGGGTCCTTCATCTCCGCGAAGACGAGGGACACCCCGCGCTCGTTCAGCCAGGTGTCGAGCTCCTCCAACATGTCTGCGGCCGTCGTGTCGATGTCGGTGATCGGCTCGGCCGCGACGATGATCCAGCGCAGCGTCGGGTCGCCCTCAGCCATCTCACGGACGGTCTCGCCGAAGGTCCGGGCGTTGGCGAAGATCAGCGGGGCGTCGAACCGGTAGACCACCAGCCCCGGCAACCGTGCAGCGTCGGGATAGCTCTGGGTGTCGTGCATCCCGGCGATCCCCTCCACGCGGCCGAGCTCGGCCTGGTGCGGCCACCAGGTGCGGCGGAACACGTTGAGGATGGACAGTCCCACGGCGACGAGGATGCCGGGCAGGACGCCGAGGAGAGCGACACCGAGCAGGGCCGTCAGGCAGAGGAAGAACTCCGTCCGGCGCTGCAACCAGAGCCGACGCATCCCGGTGACGTCGACGAGGGACAGCGCGGCCGCGATCACGACGGCACCCAGGGTCGGCTGGGGCACGTACCGCATCAGGGAGTTGGCGAAGAGCAGGACGACGGCGATCACCACCGCCCCCACGATCCCCGTGAGCTGGGACCGTGATCCTGCCTGGTCCGCGACTGCGGTGCGTGATCCGCTGGTGCTGACCGGGAAGCCCTGGAAGGCACCGGCGGCCATGTTGGCCGCCCCGATGCCGATCATCTCCTGGTTGCCCTCGACGCGGACGCCCTTGCGGGCCGCGAAGCTCGAGGCCGTCGACATCGTGTCGGCGAGGGCGACGACGGCGATGGCCATCGCCCCGAGCACGAGTGGCGGCACATCGCCCCAGGCGACCTGCGGGATCGTGAAGGCGGGAAGGCCTTGAGGGAGCACGCCGATCGTGTCGACCCCCTGGGCCTCGAGGTCGAAGAGATTCACCACCACGGCAGTCAGTGCCACGACCACCAAGACGCTCGGGACCCTGGGGACCACCCTGTTGAGCAGCAGGATGCCTGCGAGCGCAACGAGGCCGATGATCGCCGCTGTGCGGTTGACCTCACCGGCCGACAGCCCCGACACGAAGGCGCCCATCTCGGCGACGAGGCCGTTGGCGTCGGTGGAGAAGCCGAAGAGCTTGGGCAGCTGCCCGACGATGATGGTCAGCGCGAGCCCGTTCATGTAGCCGATCTGGGTCGGCTTGGACAGCAGGTCGGCGACGAAGCCGAAACCTGCCAGTCCCGCGACGACCATGACGACGCCGACGATGATGGCCAGCATCGACGCGAGGGCCACGGCGCGCGCAGGATCTCCGCCCGAGAGCAGCAGAGGGGCGATCGTCGCCGCGATCATGGGGCCCAGCGACGAGTCCGGTCCCAGCACCAGGACGCGGGAGGGCCCGAACACCGCGTATCCGACCAGACACAGCATGGAGGTGTAGAGACCCGTGACGGGCGGCAGTCCGGCCAGCTGTGCGTAGGCCATCCCCTGCGGCACGAGCAGCGCCGACAGGACCAGCCCGGCCACGACGTCCTTCGGCAGCCACGACGGCTCATAGGAGCGGACCAGGCGCAGGCCCGGGACGCGCTGCGTCCACTCGCGCGGCCCGACGTCAGGTCGGTCGGCCGGCGCGGCCATGGTCAGTCGAGGGTCTGGGTGCGCACGCCGAGTCGGGGTCGACCGACCCCCGAGTGCTTTCGTCCAGACAGGAGATCAGGCACGAAAAGAGCCTACCGGCGGCCGGCTCCACCGTCCGGTGTTCTCGAGAGGCGACGACGCCGTCTGGTCGTGAGGGCCATGACGTGGCCCGTGCCGCGACCTCGAGCCCGCTGGGCTGCTCTCGCTCGCTCGAGGTCCCGGTACGAACGCGCGGGCCGGGCGGCACAGTGACCGCCCGACCCGCGTGAACGACCGCGGTTCGACGCGTCAGTCGAGGTAGTCGCGCAGGACCTGCGAACGGCTCGGGTGACGCAGCTTGCTCATAGTCTTGGACTCGATCTGGCGGATCCGCTCACGCGTCACGCCGTAGACCTTGCCGATCTCGTCGAGCGTCTTCGGCTGGCCGTCGGTCAGGCCGAAGCGCATGGACACCACCCCGGCCTCGCGCTCGGAGAGCGTGTCGAGGACCGAGTGCAGCTGCTCCTGCAGGAGGGTGAAGCTGACGGCGTCGGCGGGGACGATCGCCTCGGAGTCCTCGATGAGGTCGCCGAACTCGCTGTCACCGTCCTCGCCGAGCGGGGTGTGCAGCGAGATGGGCTCGCGGCCGTACTTCTGGACCTCGACGACCTTCTCGGGCGTCATGTCGAGCTCCTTGGCCAGCTCCTCCGGGGTGGGCTCGCGCCCGAGGTCCTGGAGCATCTGGCGCTGCACGCGGGCGAGCTTGTTGATGACCTCGACCATGTGGACCGGGATGCGGATCGTGCGCGCCTGGTCGGCCATGGCGCGGGTGATGGCCTGGCGGATCCACCACGTCGCGTACGTCGAGAACTTGTAGCCCTTGGTGTAGTCGAACTTCTCGACCGCACGGATGAGGCCGAGGTTGCCCTCCTGGATGAGGTCGAGGAAGAGCATCCCGCGACCGGTGTAGCGCTTGGCGAGCGAGACGACGAGGCGAAGGTTGGCCTCGAGCAGGTGGTTCTTGGCCTTCTTGCCGTCCTGGGCGATCCACCAGAGCTCGCGCTTGAGCTTCATGTCGATCTTGTCGCCGGAGTTGAGCTTCTCCTCGGCGAACAGGCCGGCTTCGATGCGCTTGGCGAGCTCGACCTCCTGCTCGGCGTTGAGGAGGGCGACCTTGCCGATCTGCTTGAGGTAGTCCTTGACGGGGTCGGCCGTGGCACCGGCCGTGACGACCTGCTGGGCCGGCGCGTCGTCCTCGTCGTCGTCGCGGATGACGAAGCCGGACTCCTCGGCCTCCTCGGCCGGGGCGGCACCCTTGGCGGCCGGGGTCGCCTCGTCGCCGTCCTCGGACTCCTCGGACTCGGCGGCCTCGGCGACGTCGCTGTCGTCCTCGTCGGCGACCTCGACGTCCTCGAGCTCGCTCTCGTCGGCGTCCTCGGGTTCTGACTCGTCGTCGACCTCGTCGGTGCCGGAGGCGCCGGCGGCGGTCTTCTTCGCCGCGGTCTTCTTGGTCGCGGTCTTCTTCGCCGCCGCCTTCTTGGCGGCCGGCTTGGCGGCAGCCTTGGCGACTCCGGCGTTCGTCGCAGCCTTCTTGGCCGTCGCCTTCTTCGCCGTGGTGTCCTCGGCCTCGCCGGACGCAGCCGCGTCGGCAGCCTTCGTCGTCGTGGCGGCAGCCTTCTTGGCCGTCGTCTTGGCGGTCGTGGTCCTCTTGGCAGTCGTCGTCGCAGCAGCGGTGGTGGAACGTGCGGTGGCCACAGTGCCTCCCTTGGTCCCGGATCGGGTTCGCTTCTTCGTCTCGGTGTGCGGCGCGTCGACGACGATCTCGATGTCGTGGGCCTCGAGGGTGACGAGGACCGGCTTCATCTGCTTCAGGTCGAGGGCAGCCTCAGCCTGGGCTCGTGCGATCTCGGTGCCGGTGATGCTTCCGTTGGTGCTGCCTCTGACCAGGAGCTGCATGATCGCCTCGTGCTGGAAAACCTTCGGCAGGGTCTTCGGGGTTCCAGCGGGTGTTGCCTTCGGCACGGATGCAGTCGCCTTTCATCGCGGGTCTCGTGTGATGCGGTCCGACGTCGGGCACGCGGGCATGCCACATCACAACGAACGAGAATGGGGGTTCGTGCCGGAAGTGCGTGGCCTGTCGGAGTCGGGTCCCCTCGGACGATCTCTCGGTGTGCCTCATGCGATCCGGTACTCGGACATTATAAAACGCCCGGCGGTGTGCGAGCGAACGCATCCGCCCGGACGGCCGTGTCGCGGGTGTGATGCCCCTCGCGCAACGGGGTGGACCGCGTCGGAGCGACCGGCTCAGCCGGCCTTGACCGCCAGCACCGGACAGGAGGCGTCGAGCAGGATCCGCTGGGCGTTCGAGCCGAGGATCAGCTTGCCGACGGGGCTGCGGCGACGCAGGCCGATGACGATGAAGTCGGCGTGCTCCTCCTCGGCGACGCTGATGAGGTCCTCGGCCGGGTCGTTGCCGCGGACGAGCTGGCGCACCTCGTGCTCGAGACCCTTGTCGGCCAGCAGGGCCTTGACGCGAGCGAGCTCGGCCTCGAACGCAGCGGCCTCGTCGGCGTCGAAGTCCTTCCCACCTCGGTGGGAGCTGATGACGACGAGCTTGGTGCCCCGGAGGACGCACTCCTCGGCGGCTCGCTTGAGCGCCGCGCGTCCCTCCTTGGTGGCGACGTATCCGACGACGATGGCCACTTCCCGGACCTCCTTGGTACGGCAACAAACCGGTGGTCGCACCGTACCCGAAATGGGACAGCGCGGCACCGGCACGAGCAGACTGCCCTCGCGCCGGTCCGCGACCGTGCCCGTGATCGTCTCCGCGACCGTCTCCGCGACGGCGTCAGCGGGGGCGGCGCCGGGCCAGGGCGTCGCGGACGACCGAGCCCACCTGCGCCTCCTCGATGAGGAAGCCGTCATGGCCGAAGACCGAGCTGATCGAGACGCGTGTGGCGCCGGGCAGCGCGGCGTGGAGCTCGTCGGACAGCCGCGGCGGGTAGAGCCGGTCGCTGTCGACGGACACGATGGTGCAGTCGGCGGTGACGCGGGTCAAGGCCGCCTCGAGCCCGCCACGGTCGCGGCCGACGTCGTGGGAGTTCATCGCCTCGGTGAGCACGACGTAGGAGTTGGCGTCGAAGCGCCGGGCGAGCTTGCCGGCATGGTGGTCGAGGTAGGACTCGACGGCGAAGCGCCCTCTGCCGACGGCACGCTCACTGACGCTGAAGGGGTCCTCACCGAGCTGGGCCTCGCGGCCGAAACGCTCGCCGAGCTCGGCCTCGGTGCGGTAGGTGACGTGCGCGATGCGCCGCGCCAGGCCCAGCCCGGTGTCGGGCCGGTGCGGGGAGTCGTAGTAGTCGCCGCCGGCGAAGTGCGGGTCGGTACGGATGGCCAGCAGCTGCGGCTGGCACCAGGCGATCTGGTCCGCGGTGGCGTAGGGCGTCGAGGCGAGCACGACGCAGCGCTCGACGGCGTCAGGGTGGCTGACCGCCCACTCGAGGGCGCGCATGCCACCCATGGACCCGCCGATGACGGCGGCGACGCGGGTGATGCCGAGACGCGAGAGCAGGGCCTGCTCGGCGGCAACCTGGTCGCGCACCGTGAGATACGGGAAGCGGCTGCCCCACGGGCGGCCGTCGGGGGCCGGGCTCGCCGGCCCGGTCGTGCCCTGGCAGCCGCCGAGGACGTTGGGGGCCACGACGAACCACTCGTCGGGATCGACCGCCTGCCCCGGACCGATGAGGCTGTTCCACCAGCCCGGCGACGGATGACCCTCGCCGGCCTCACCGACGACGTGGCTGTCGCCGGTCAGTGCGTGCTCGACGAGGACGACGTTGTCGCCGGCCTCGTTGAGCCGGCCCCACGTCTCGTAGGCGACCCGGACGTCGGGCAGCACTCCCCCGCGCTCGAGCTCGAGGTCGCCGAGGTCGGCGAACCGGCGCCGGCCGACGGGGTCGCCGTCGCGCCACACGCCGTCCCCGCGCCGGCCATCCGTTCTGTCGCCGGTGCGGTCGATGGTTCGGTCGTCCGCTCCGGCCGGATGCTGCGGGCGACCGGCCGGGCGGCGCGTGACCTGGCCGGGACGGTGGGTCACAGTCATGCGGAAAGCTCCTCGGGTGTTCGCGCTTGCCGCAGTCCGTACCGGTGCGGCCTGGTCCTCACCCGGGGCACCCCACCGCGAAGGAGGGTTGCCGGCCAGCGAGCCGGGGCTTGTCGCTGGCGCTCATGACCTGCGTCCAACCATACGCGACGGGGTGTGCACCCGCCCCGCGCCGGTCCAGCCCGTGGACCGGCGCGGAGCACCGCGTCAGGCACACCGGGGCGGGCGGACACCGTGCTCGAGGGCCGCACGGACGAGCGTCGCCAGGCCGTGCGCCGGGTCGGCCCGGAGGGCACGGTCGACCGCGAACGACGCGTGGGCACCGTCGCCGAGCCACCACGCGTATGCGGCGGTCGCCGCGAGGACGGG
>JAEXXY010000453.1 GCA_023451855.1 Actinomycetes bacterium | reverse complement strand
CCCCCAGGCCAGCCCGAGTGCGTGCGCGGCCGCGGCGACGGTGGCAGCAGTGGCGGCCACCAGCATGGTGCTGGTGAGGACGACGACGCGCAGGTTGTTCCTGATCTCGCGTAGCGAGGTCGTCAGGCTCTCCCAGTACAGCAGGGCCGGCAGGAACACGAGCAGCACGACCTCCGGGGGCAGCTGGGCCTGCCGCAGGTGCGGTACGAACCCGAGCAGCACTCCCGCCAGCACGAGCAGGATCGCCGGTGCGATCGGGTAGCGACGCGCCAGCGCGCCGCACGCGACCAGGGCGATACCCAGCAGGACGACCATCTCGAGTCCGAACACGATTCATCTTGACCGGCCGCCGTCCCGCTGACTACTCTCCCGGCGGCAACCGGCCGGACAGGAGCCCGGCCGCTGGCCGGACTGCGGCCGCCCGCGGCGAGTGCGTGGGTCGTGTCCCGGTGCCCGTGCCACCCGTCGGTCGGAGCGTGCCGCGTTCAGCCCGCCCGGTCGACGGCCATGCCGTCTCGGATGGCTGCATGGAGTGCGTCGACGTTGACGTCGGCCAGCCTCTTGAACTTGATGCAGTAGCCCGTGACGCTGGCCCGACCGATCGTGGCCCCGTAGGTGCGCGACAGGTGGGCCTTGTCATCCAGGGCCAGCACATAGACCGAAATTCCCGCCGTGTTGGCGCTCAAGCCGATGCGATAGAACTCGCGCGAGGACCCATCGGCGTAGGCGATGGTATGGGTTCCGTAGCCGATGTTGGGGTTGGCCACGACCTTGCCGTCCTCGTTCGTGCCGTCGGTGAACCACAGCCTGCCGTCCGGGAACTCCTCGAGCATGTGAGCGTGCAGCCGTCGGAGGTCGGCCTGCTTGGGCTCGGGTTGGCTTGCGAGGTAAGCCTCGACGCTTGCTGCGACGTCCATCTCGTACGAGATGCTAGCAACGGCTTAGAGCTCCGTTTCCGGATCCAGCAGGCCGGGTGGATACGCATTCGAAATGCGCCGTACTCAGCGCCGTGCCCGATTGTGACTCGACAGGGCCAATGGGAACAACGTCCGAATCTCTCGCTCCGAGTGCGGCGACCAACCATGCACAAACCCAGCAAATCCGGTGTATGCCTGAATTGGGGCGCGTACCGTCAAGAGCTATGGCAGCACAAATGGTGGGTGTCGCCGAGGACACCAGCAGTGTCACCCTGCAGACGTACCGCTACCTGCGGATGATCCTCGTGCTGCCGCCCGTCTTCCTCATGCTGGCCACCGTCGGGGAGGGGCTCACTCGCGGCGTGTGGCGCCAGTCGATCAGCGACTCCTACGCAGGCCCGGTCCGTGACGTCTTCGTCGGCGCCCTCATGGCCACCGGGGTGTGCCTGATCGCGTACAAGAGCAGCTCCAAGCTCGAGGACTACGCCCTCAACTTCGCCGGCTTCAACGCGTTCTTCGTCGCTCTCGTGCCGAACAACTTCACGCCGATGCTGGTGGCCGCGCCGGCGCACGACCCCCATGACCTCGGTGTGCTCACCCAAGCCCAGATCCTGGACAACCTGCGGGTCGTCCTCTGGGCCTTCCTCATCAGCGCAGCCCTGTTCACCTTCTTCGACTGGCGCCTCATGCACTGGCGGTCGTTCCGCTGGGGCAAGGACGAGGCGAAGTTCGCCAGCGTCCTGGTCTGGATCTCCTGGGCCGCTGAAGCAGTCTTCCTGCTGGCCATCGTGGGCGCCTTCCTCCTGTTCGGTCGAAGGACGCTCGTTGGGGACGTCAGCGTCTTCGGCGTCCTGCACTTCACCGCGGCGGGGCTGCTGATCGCCAACCTGTCCTTCGCGGCCGCGAGCCACGCGTTCCCGCTCACGCTGCGCAGCGTCGCGGACCGGGCCGCGGCGCCGCCCACCTCGAACCGCGCGCTACTCACCTACCGGCTGATCACTGGCCTGATGTGGGCGGGCCTGCTCATCGGCGGCTTCTGCATCTGGCGGCAGGTCCCGTACTCGGTCATCCTCACCGAGTACTTCGAGATCGCGATGTTCCTGGCGTACTGGCTCGTCGCCACTCGCCGCGACTGGTCCAACCCCCTGTAGACACGTAGCCCGGAGGCGTCCTCGGGCGCCGCGGATCTCCATGCAGATGCTGGGGCGCCCACCTCGGCTCGGTCGGGACCTATTCGCGAGATTCCTCCAGGCGAGGCCGGCCACCCGTCCCAGCGATATCTCGGATCGCCAAAGACGGGCGTATGACTGACGATCTTCCTGTGCTCGCGCGCGGTGATGGCTGGCGAACCGAGGCGGCTCCGGGGTCTCGAACGCACGTCGGCTATCGGCGCTGAGACGCGGCGCGTTGGGGCTTCGGCGGTTCGGGGTGGTCAGGCGGGGGACTGGAGGGCGCGCAGCCGCAGGGCCAGCTGCAGCTCGAGAGCATGGTCGGGCTGCTGCCACGTGGCACCGAGCAGGGCCGAGATCCGCTCGAGACGCTGCGACACCGTGTTGACGTGGACGTGGAGCGTGCCCGCGGCGTGACGCGGGCTGCCGCCGGCCGCGAAGTAGGCGGCCAGGGTGCCGACGAGGTCGGTGCCGCGGCGGTCGTCGTAGTCGATGACGGGACCGAGGAGCCGCCGCACATAGTCGTCGACGTCGGGCGCCGAGCCGACGATGAGCCCGGCGAAGCCGAGCTGGGTGGCGGCGGCACCCTTGCCCTTGTGCCCGAGCGCGATGAGCGCGCCGACGGTGCGGGCGCCCTCCTCGTGCGCCGTGGGCACGCCGTCGACGCCGTCGACCGGACCGACGCCGGCCACGGTGACGCAGGTGCGCCGTCCGATCCGGGCCGCGACCGCGCGGGCCAGGCCATCGGCGTCGGTTCCCGGGACGAGCGCCACGACGTCGCCGTCGTGCGAGCCGACGAGGGCCAGCTCATCGGTGGCAGCGCTGGCGGAGATGAGCAGCGCACGGTGGCCCTGCGGGTCCTCGCCCCGCAGGACGAGCACGCAGAAGGGACGGGTCGGGTCCAGGCCGGCGGTGCGCGCGAGCTGGAGGCGCTCCTCACGGCTGCCGCGCGCGCTGACGAGGTCGGACACGAGGCGGTTGCGAGCCGACTGGCGCGCGTCGGCGGCCTGCCGCTCGAAGAGCAGGACGAGGGCCGTGACGACGCCTGCGCGCTCCACGGTGCGCTGCTCGGACTCGCGCAGCCGGTCGATGCCGCCGATGACGAGGGTGCCGAGCCGTTCGCGCGCCGCGGTGATCGGCAGGACGTACATGCCCTCGCGCTCGAGGAGACGCCCGGAGCCCTGCCCCGGCACGCTCGACAGGAGGTCCTCGAGGAGGCCGACGCGTCCGGAGCCCGGCTCGGGTGCCGGGCCGGCGGTGCCGATGCGGGTGCCGTCCTCGTCAACGAGCACGGCCCAGCCGCCGAGCAGGTCGCAGAGCGCCCGGGCGACGTCGTCGACGCCGCCGCCACCGAGCACGAGCGAGGCGAACCGGTCGTGGGCCGCGGCTGCACGCTCGATGCCCTCGGCATACTGGCGGACCGTCTCGTGCGCCTCGGACAGCTGGGCCAGGGCGTTCTCGGCATCGGCCAAGGCACGCGTCTGCACGAGGGTGACCGCGGCGAGCGTCGCGAGGTTACCGAGGAGGGCTACCTCCTCGCGGGTGAAGGGGCGCGAGGACCGGTTGGCGGCGAAGAGCACGCCGACGAAGTGCGACTCGACGATCAGGGGAGTGCCGCAGATGGCGATGATCCCCTCCTCGCCGACGGCACCGTCGATGGCCGCGGTGTGCCGGAACCGCTCGTCGGACCAGTAGTCGGCCGTCCAGTACGGCTTGTGCGTCGAGGCGACGAGCCCGCCGAGGCCGGCACCGAGCGCCAGGCGCACCGACTGGAAGGCCGCCGACACCGACCCGTCGGTCGCGCGCATGAAGGTGTCGCCGGCCTCGGGGTCATAGAGGGTCAGGTAGGCGAGGTCGGTGCCGACGAGCCGACGCGCCCGGCGCACGATGGCGTCGAGGACCGACCCGGGGTCGCTCTCGGTGGCGAGCTCGCGTGCGGTGTCGAGGAGGGCGGCGAGGCCCGCCTCGCGGTGCTGGTGCACCTCACGGGCGCTCGTGATCCGCAGGGCGAGGTCACGCGCCTCGGCCGGAGCGTCGGCGGCCGCCACCTCGGCGACCGTGGCGTCGGCGGCCAGCAGCTCGAGCAGGCGCATCACCTGGTCGGCCGTCGCCGTCTCGCTGCGGGTCACCACGGCCAGATCCTAGGTCGACGCGGCGCCGCGGCGCTCAGTGCGCCGTCCAACCGCCGTCCATCGAGAACGACGTGCCGTTGACCGAGGCCGACGCGGGCCCGCAGAGGAACAGTGCCAGGGCCGCGACCTCGTCGGGCTCGACGAGCCGCTTGACGGCGACCGGCTCGAGCATGACCTTCTCGACGACCTCCGACTCGGGGATCCCGTGGGTGCGAGCCTGGTCGGCGATCTGCTTCTCCACCAAGGGCGTCCGCACATAGGCCGGGTTGATGCAGGTCGAGGTGACGCCGTGCGGGCCGCCCTCGAGGGCCACGACCTTCGAGAGGCCCTCGAGGCCGTGCTTGGCCGTGACGTAGGCCGACTTGAAGGCGCTGGCCCGCAGCCCGTGGACGCTCGACACGTTGACGACGCGGCCCCAACCCCGGTCGTACATGTGCGGCAGGGACTGCCGGATGAGGCGGAAGGGGGAGACGAGCATGAGGTCGAGGATGAGGTCGAACCGCTCGAGCGGGAACTCCTCGATCGGGCTGACGTGCTGGATGCCGGCGTTGTTGACGAGGATGTCGACGTCGGTCGGTAGCGCCGCGAGCCCGTCGAGGTCGGCGAGGTCCGCCGTCACCGGCATCACGCCCTCCACGCCGTCGAGCGAGGCCAGGCCTTCGGGGTCGCGGTCGACGGCGTGCACCTTGGCCCCGGCAGCGGCCAGCGCGCGGGCGATGCTCGCGCCGATGCCGCTCGCGGCTCCGGTCACGAGGGCCGTGCGCCCCGTGAGGGCGATGGGTTCGTTGACCGCCGTACGGACCCGCGCGGGGGAGTCCGGGGCGGCGTCGCGGGCGTCGTTGCGGGCGTCGGCCATGCGGGAAGACTAGGGACGGGCTCGAGGGGCACCTGTGTGGGCCGCGGACACAAAACGGTCGATCCGGTGTGCGGTCACACACGTGCAGCGACGCGTCCCGAACGGCTCTCGTCTCCTCGCACAACCGTCACCAGAACGACACCACTCCCGTGGCTCGATCGCGTTGACGCGTGCACCGCGGTCTGGTGGTGTCGACGCCACGCACCCGCGGTCGACCGGCCGCGGTCACGGCAGGGGGAGGTTCGACGGTGACGTCGACATCAGGAGCGCCGCGCCCGGCCCGGGCAGACGGCGAGGACGGCGCAGACGGCGCAGGCGGCGCAGACGATTCCGCGGAGGACTCGGCGGCCCGACCACCCGGACGCCAGGACACCGCGGTCCTCCACGTCGGCGGTGGTGACGAAGCGGGTCCACCGGCGACGCCTCGCCGGCCCGGCGCGTCGCCGCGTTCGTGGGGGTGGCCGGTACCGCTGCTGGCCCTCGGGGGCTGGCTCGTCGGGCTGCTCCCGTGGATCGTGGCGCGCTCGAGCACGCCCACGTTCGGCACGCCGTGGAACCCCCGCAACGACCTGCGAACCGCCCTGCTGCCCTTCCACCACCAGCAGGTCATGACGCTGCTCGTCGTCACCGTGGTCAGCGGCGCGCTCGCCGGCTCCGCGCCGTGGTGGAGCCGGGACCGGCTGCGACGCCGTTGGCTGCTGGCGCTGCTGGCGACCCTCGGCGCCGCCGCGGCCACCGTCTGGGCGGTGACGCAGACGCTTGCGCCCGAACCCGACCTCGGCGGCTCGGGAGGCACGGCCGACACGGTGCGCCTCGCCTTCGTCGCGCTCACGGTGGCCGGCTC
>JAEXXY010000435.1 GCA_023451855.1 Actinomycetes bacterium | reverse complement strand
GTGCCGACCTTGGGCCGGTTGCCGACGACCTGCACCGCGACGTTGCCGATCTCGAACCCGGCCTCGCGCACGAGCCGGGCCGCCTCGGCGAGCAGCGTGACGCCCGACGCGCCGGCGAGCTCGGGTCGCGACGTGCCGAAGTGGGCACCGAGGTCACCGATGCCGGCAGCCGAGAACAGCGCGTCGCAGGCGGCGTGGGCGGCGACGTCGGCGTCGGAGTGCCCGTCGAGGCCGCGCTCCCCCGGCCAGTGCAGCCCGGCCACCCACAGCTCGCGGTCGGACCCCACGGGTGCGAGTGCGTGCACGTCGACGCCGATGCCGACCCGGGGCAGCGGCGTGCTCACGCGCCGTCCTTCCAGTCGATGGGGCCGCGATGCACCTTGTGCGGTGCGGCCTGCGCCACCGGCTTGACGACCATGGTGTCGATGTTGACGTGCTGGGGCAGCCCGACGACGAAGGCGATGCACCGGGCAACGTCGTCGGCCACGAGGGGCCGGTCGACGCCTTCGTAGACCTTGTCCGCGGCGGCCCGGTCGCCGCCGAGGCGCGTCAGCGAGAACTCCTCGGTGCGCACCATCCCGGGGCGGATGTCCGAGACCCGGATGTTCTCGCCGTTGAGCTCGAGGCGCAGCGTCTCGGAGACGACCGACGTGCCGTGCTTGGCCGCGACATAGCCGCCGCCACCCTCGTAGACGCGCTCGCCGGCGATCGAGGACACGTCGACGATCGTCGCGCGCGCCGAGCGTCGCAGCAGGGGCAGCACCGCCTGGGTGACGCGCATCGTGCCGACGACGTTCGTCGCGTACATCCGCTCCCACTCGTCAGCGTCGCCGTCCTCGACGCGCGTCACGCCGAGCGCGCCGCCGGCGTTGTTGACGACGACGTCGCAGCGCCCGAGGGTCGCGACGCCGGCCGCGACGCTCGCGGCGTCGGTGACGTCCATGACGAGCGCGCGCGCCGCCCCGCCGATCTGCGCCACGACGGCCTCGAGCCTGTCCGCGCGACGGCCGGCCACGACGACGTCGAAGCCCTCGTCGGCGAGGCGGTGGGCGGTGGCGGCGCCGATTCCGGTGCCTCCGCCGGTGATGAGGGCGAGGGGACGGGTCTGGTCAGCCGGCTGCTCGGTCACGCGACCGAGGATAGGCAACTCCGGCGACCCGTGCGCTGCGCGGTCAGCGCGGGGAGAGCAGGCGGGTGGCGGTCTCGAGGTCGTCGGGCGTGGTCACCTTGAGGGCGAGACGGTCACCCTCGACGACGAGCACCGGCTCGCCGAGGCGCTCCACGAGCCCGGCATCGTCGGTGGCTTCGCTCGAGACGGCGTGGGCCCGGGCGAGGACGTCGCGACGGAAGCCCTGCGGGGTCTGCACCGCCCGCAGCGAGGCCCGGTCGGGCGTGGCGATGACGCGCCCCGCAGCGTCGACCTGCTTGACGGTGTCGACGACCGGGGTGCCGGGCACGACGGCCACCGCGCCGGCCTCGACGGCCGCGACGACACGTGCGAAGACCGCCGGCGGCGTCAGGCAGCGGGCGGCGTCGTGGACGAGGACGACGTCGACGGACGCGTCGAGCGCGGCGAGGCCGGCGGCCACCGAGTCTCCGCGCTCGGCTCCTCCGAACACGACCGCGAGCTGCGGGACGCCCGTGACCGATGAGGCGGAGTGCTCACTCGACGCGTGCTCGGCGGCGGCGAGTCGGCAGGCCTCCCGCGCCTCCTGCACCCACTCGGCCGGCGCGACGACGACCACCTGGTGCAGGTCCGGGCACGACAGAGCCCCCCGCAGGGCGTGCCCGAGGAGGGGCTGCCCGGCGAGGGGCACGAACGCCTTCGGGACACCGGCCCCCAGACGCGAACCGGAGCCGGCCGCGACGACGATGACGCCGACGCGACCGGCTCCGGTGCTGCCGTTCAGGATGAGGCTCGCCGTCAGGAGGCGAGGACCTCGTCGAGGATCGACTCGGCCTTGTCCTCGTCGGTCTTCTCCGCAAGCGCGAGCTCGGAGACGAGGATCTGACGGGCCTTGGCGAGCATCCGCTTCTCGCCGGCCGAGAGGCCGCGGTCCTGGTCGCGACGCCAGAGGTCGCGCACGACCTCGGCCACCTTGATGACGTCGCCGGAGGCGAGCTTCTCGAGGTTCGCCTTGTAGCGGCGGGACCAGTTGGTGGGCTCCTCGGTGTGCGGGGTGCGCAGGACCTCGAAGACCCGGTCCAGACCCTCCTGGCCCACGACGTCGCGGACGCCGACGAGGTCGCAGTTCTCTGCGGGCACCTCGATCGTGAGGTCACCCTGGGCGACCTTGAGCTTCAGGTAGAGCTTGTCCTCTCCCTTGATCGTGCGTGTGTTGATCTCTTCGATCAGTGCCGCCCCATGGTGGGGGTACACGACCGTCTCGCCGACCTTGAAAACCATGTGCTGTTTTCCCCTTTCGCGACCCCCAGATTATCACGACGAGGCGCACATCGCGATCTCAGGATCTGGCATCTGCGCAGGTCAGAGCCACAGTTGGTCACTCATCCGTCCCCTCTCACGTCTTGACAGAACCGCTGTCCACATGCATCGCGCGAGCGCTTACACGGCCCCTCCCCGGCTCTGCCCGACCGGCGCACCGTCGCTCCGGGCCTGCGCCACAAGGCCATCGGGGCGCCGACGCGGGTCCGGACGCGGCGCCCGACCGGCCGCCGGTAGGCTGTGCCCCGTGAAGCGTCGATTCCTCGTGCAGACCCCCGTGCGTCGCCGTGTCTCGGCGCTCGCCGCCGGCGTCGCCCTCGCCGCCGTGACGGCCGGGTGCCAGGTCAACTCCCCGCAGCAGACCCAGGTCGCGTACGTGCCGGCCGACGGCGTCCCCGCCGACGTGGGCCAGCTCGCCGTCCGCAACCTCGTGCTCGTCGGCCAGGGAAACGGCCCGGCCGTCGTCACCGGTTCGGCGGTCAACCTCGGCACCGACCAGATGACGGTCAAGTTCCAGCCGCAGCCGGCGCAGGGCGCCGCAACCGCCCCGTCCGGTTCCGAGGTCTCCCTCGGCCCTCGTGAGCAGGTCGACCTCGCGACCAAGGGCCTGGAGATCTCCGGGGTCACGGCCAAGCCGGGCAGCCTCATCCCGGTCACCATCACCTCGAGCACGGGCGGCACCACGGTCGCGCAGGTGCCGGTCCTGCCCCCGAACCTCTACTACTCGACCGTGACGCCCGCCCCGACCGGCGGGGCCGCCGGCACGGCCACGCCCACCAGCACGGCCACGCCCACCAGCACGGCCACGACCAGCGGCTGAACCGCTGTCGCCCAACGAGGCTCGGGGCACCACCGACGCCACGAAGGCCGCCCGGCACGATGCGGGGCGGCCTTCGTCGTGACCCGGCCCGAGGGCACCAGTCGCAGGTCGGTTCAGCTCGCCTCGAACTTGTAGCCCAGGCCGCGCACCGTGACGATGTGCACCGGGCTGGCCGGGTCGGGCTCGATCTTGGCGCGCAGCCGCTTGACGTGGACGTCGAGGGTCTTGGTGTCACCGACATAGTCGCTGCCCCAGACGCGGTCGATGAGCTGCATGCGGGTCAGCACGCGACCGGAGTTGCGCAGCAGCATCTCGAGCAGCTCGAACTCCTTGAGCGGCAACGACGCGGTCTCGCCGCGCACGCTGACGGTGTGACGCTCGACGTCCATGCGCACCGGGCCGGCCTCGAGCGTCGAGGGCAGCAGGTCCTCGGGCTCGGTGAGGCGGCGCAGGACGGCCTTGACGCGGGCCAGCAGCTCACGGCTCGAGTACGGCTTGGTGACGTAGTCGTCGGCGCCGATCTCGAGTCCGACGACCTTGTCGATCTCGCTGTCCTTGGCGGTCAGCATGATGACCGGCACCGACGAGCGCTGGCGCAGCGCCCGGCACACGTCGACGCCCGACAGGCCGGGGAGCATGAGGTCGAGCAGCACGAGGTCGGCACCGTTCTTGTCGAACTCGGCCAGGCCGTCGGGGCCGGTCTCGGCGACGGCGACGTCGTACCCCTCCTTCTTCAGCAGGTAGGAGAGCGGGTCGGAGAACGAGACCTCGTCCTCGACGATCAGGATGCGGCTCAAGGGGTCCTCTTCGGGATCGGGCGGCTCAGGCGACGGTGTGGGAGGGGTGCTCGGTCGAGCGGGAGGAAGTCGAGCGGGAGGAAGTCGAGCGGGAGGGTTCGGGGGCCGGCGCGGCCGGCGTCGCGGCGTCGGGCACCGACGCGTCGGGCGTGAGGGTGGCGGTGGCGTCAGGCGTCGTGTCGGCCGGGACCGGGCGGACCGCGACAGCGGCCGCGGGCAGCTCGATGGTGAAGGTCGAGCCGCGTCCGGGCTCGGACCACACCCGCACGTGGCCGCCGTGGTTGTCCGCGACGTGCTTGACGATCGCGAGCCCGAGACCGGTGCCGCCGGTGGCGCGCGACCGGGCGGTGTCGACGCGGTAGAACCGCTCGAAGATGCGCGCCTGCTCCTCCGGGGCGATGCCGAGGCCCTGGTCGGTGACCGACACGTCGACGAGCCCGGCGGGCGTGCGGCGCACCGTGACGCCGACCCGCGTGTCGCGGTCGGAGTAGGCGATGGCGTTGCCGACGAGGTTGCTGATCGCGGTCGTGACGAGCTCGGCGTCACCCCACACCTCGCAGCCCGGCTCGATGGAGCGGGCCAGGGTGATCCCGTGCTCCTCGGCGAGCAGCCGGCTGCGCTCGACGGCGTCGTCGGCGCACGCCCCGACGTCGGTCAGCTGCGGCTCCTTGATGACGTCGGCGCCCTGCAGGCGCGAGAGCTCGACGATCTCCTTGACCAGACGCGTCAGGCGGGTCGACTCGACACCGATGCGGGTGGCGAACCGCGCCACGGCCTCCGGGTCGTCGTGCGCGTCGCGGATCGCCTCGGCGAGCAGGGCGATGCCCCCGACGGGCGTCTTGAGCTCGTGGCTGACGTTGGCGAGGAAGTCGCGGCGGATCTCGTCGACGCGCGCGGCCTGGGTGCGGTCCTCGACGAGGAGGAGCACGTGGTTGGCCCCGAGCGGCGCGACGCGCGCCGACACGACGATGCGGCCCTCGCCGATCCCCTTGCGCAGCGCGAGCTCGGCCTCGCGGATGACGCCGTCGCGGCGTACCGCGCGGGCGAGGTCGAGCAGCTCGGTGTGCACGACCTCGTGCCCGCGCACGAGGCCGTGGGCCACCGCGGCCGGCGAGTTGTTGACGACCCGGTCGGACGCGTCGAGGAGGATGCCGCTCGAGCGCAGCACCGCGATGACGTCGGCGACCCCGGGCGGTAGCGTCGGCTCGGGCACGAGAACCTCCTCGGCGGCGGTCGAGCGGTCCGACAGCCGCACGGCGACCATCGCCACCCCGCCGAGGGCGAGGCCGGCGATGCCACCGAGCGTTGCCGCGGTCGTCGGGTCCACGACACCAAGCGTACGCACGGCCGACGCGGGCCCCGGACACGCGGACGGCCCGCACGCAGGGGCGGAACCGACTGTTCACCTTGGCGAACCCACCCGTTCACGCAGCGGTGCCACCCTCTGCGGGACAGGGTCGTGTCGACCGTGTGTCGAGCGCCCTGCAGTGGCAGGGTGGGCAGGGCTGGGACGTGTCCACGGCCGCGCCGTGCCGGCGGGCACCCGGCCACGAGCCGGACGTCCCGGTGCCCACCCAGGGCCGGCGACGGCCCAGAACGGCTAGCGACAAGGAAGAGCATGCGCGACCAGTTCCACGAGGACCTCGACACCATCACGGACCAGCTCGTCGAGCTGACCCGTCTGGCCGGGTCCGCCATCTCCCGCGCGACGACCGCCCTCCTCGACGCGGACGTCCACCTCGCCGAGTCGGTCATCGAGGCCGACCGCAAGCTCGACGACATCCGTATCGAGCTCGACGAGCGATCCATCGACCTCCTCGCGCGGCAGCAGCCCGTGGCGACCGACCTGCGCATCGTCGTGACCGCGATGCACATGAGCTCAGACCTCGAGCGCATGGGCGACCTCGCCCGGCACGTCGCCAAGGTGGCGCGCCTGCGTACGCCGGACTCCGCGGTGCCGCCCGAGCTGCGGGCCCACATCCTGCAGATGGGCCAGGTCGCCGAGTCGATCGTGGCCAAGTGCGGCTCGATCATCGCGAGCAAGGACGTCGCCGCGGCCATCGCCCTCGACAAGGACGACGACGCCATGGACGAGCTGCACCGGCAGCTGTTCGCGGCCCTGCTCGACGAGAACACGTCGTGGTCGCGCAGCTCGATCCTCGACCTGACGCTCGTCGGCCGCTACTACGAGCGCTTCGCCGACCACGCCGTCTCGGTGGCCCGACGCGTCATCTACCTCGTCACGGGCGAGTACGACTCGGAGGTCAGCTACGACCACGAGGACGCCGAGGACGCCGACGTGCTCGAGTCCATCGAGCACGACACCCCCGCCTGACGCTTCCGCCACACCGTCGAAGGGCCACCTCCCGCCATGGGAGGTGGCCCTTCGAGGTGCTCAGGGGTGCGCGTCGTCAGCGGCCCTGGTTGGCGACCGCTGCGGCGGCCTCGGCGGCGGCCTCGGGGTCGAGGTAGCGACCGCCACGGGTCACCGGCCGGAAGTCGTCGTCGAGCTCGTAGACCAGGGGCATCCCGGTGGGGATGTTGAGCCCGGCGATGTCCTCGTCGGAGATGCCGTCGAGGGTCTTGACGAGGGCCCGCAACGAGTTGCCGTGCGCCGCGACCAGGACGGTCAGGCCGTCGGCGAGGTCGTTCTGGATCTCGTTCTCCCAGTAGGGCATCATCCGGGCGACGACGTCCTTGAGGCACTCGGTCGCCGGCATCGCGTCGCCGAGGCCGGCGTAGCGCGGGTCGTGGGTCTGGGCGAACTCGTCCTCGGGGTCGATCGCCGGCGGCGGCACGTCGTAGGAGCGGCGCCACAGCATGAACTGCTCCTCGCCGTACTGCTCGAGCGTCTGCTTCTTGTTCTTGCCCTGGAGCGCGCCGTAGTGCCGCTCGTTGAGGCGCCAGTCGCGCTTGACCGGGATCCAGTGACGGTCGGCCGCGTCGAGCGCGAGGTTGGCGGTCGTGATGGCCCGGCGCAGCACCGAGGTGTGCACGATGTCGGGCAGGATGCCGGCCTCCTTGAGCTGCTGCCCGGCGCGCACGCCCTCGGCGCGGCCCTTGTCGGTCAGGTCGACGTCGACCCACCCGGTGAAGAGGTTCTTGGCGTTCCAGTCGCTTTCGCCGTGGCGGAGGAGGACGAGCGTGTAGGTCATGCGCGCCAGCCTAGCGACGCGCGATCAGGCCTCCGAGGCGTCGTCCAGCAGGTGACGGAAGGCCTCGAGGTTGCGCGTGGACTCCCCCCGCGACACCCGCCAGGCCCACTCCTTCTTCATCGACCCGAGGAAGCCGAGGGCGAGCAGCTCGTTGAAGGCGTCGTCGCTCGCGGCGAGGACGACGCCGAAGAGCTGGTCGAGGTGCTCGGCGTCGAGGGCCGCGGTCGGCACCTCACCGCGCAGGTACACGTCGCCGTCGGTGTCGATGGCGTAGGCGACGCCCTGCAGGCGCAGGTTCTTGCGCAGCAGCGCACGGTAGAACGCCTCGTGGTTCTCATCGGGGTTGCGGATGACGAAGGCGCTGACGCTCGTCGTGCGGTCGCGCACGAGCAGGGACACGACGGTCTTGAGCTTCTTCTCCCCCGGCAGGGTCACGACGTACTCGCCCTCGCGGCCGCCGAGCTCCCACTCGAGGTCGACGGAGTCGAGGTAGCCGCGCAGCCCGGCCTCGGCGTCGGAACGCACGCCCTCGGCCGGGGCGGTCACGGGATCACCGCGGTGGGGACACCGGTCAGGCTCTCGCCGTCGTCGATGGGTGAGTCGGGTGCGTCACTGCGGGCTCGCATGGCCCGACGGTACGCGTCGAGGAGGCGGTCGGTCGTCGCAGCCCACCCGAACCCGGCGGCGTGCCGCACGGCGCGACGCCCGAGCTCGGCACGGAGCGCGTCGTGGAGCAGCAGGGCGTCGAGGGCGTCGGCCCACTCCTCGGTGCCGTGGCCGGGGACGAGGAGGCCGGCGTCGCCCACGGCGGTGGGCAGCCCACCGACGTCGGCCGCGACGACCGGCGTGCCGCACGCCTGCGCCTCGAGGGCGACGAGACCGAACGACTCGGAGTGGCTGGGGACGGCGACGACGTCTGCCGCGCGGTACCAGCGCGCGAGGTCGGGGCGGGCCACCGGCGGGACGAACCGCACGACGTCGGCGACGCCGAGGGCGGCGGCGAGCTCCTCGAGGTCACGGGGCCGGGCCAGGCCCGAGCCGCTCGGGCCACCGAGCACGGCGACCGTGAGGCGCTCGCGGCGCGTCGGGTCGCGGCGCACGATCTCGGCGGCCGCGCGCACGAGGACATCGGGGGCCTTGAGCGGCTGGATCCGCCCGACGAAGAGCAGCAGGTGGCCCTCGACGGGCAGCCCGAGCTCGCGACGCGCCTGCGACCGGTCGCCGGGGGTGAACGTGTCGAGGTCGACGCCGGGCGGCACGACCGACACCTTGCCCGGGTCGGCGTCGTAGAGCTGGACGAGCTCGCGCGCCTCGTCGTCGGTGTTGGCCACGAGCCGGTCGGCGGCCTCGACGACCTGTACCTCCCCGATCTCACGACCCCGCGGCTCGGGGGTGTCCCCCTCCGCGAGGTGGAGGTTCTTGACCCGGGCCATCGTGTGCATCGTGTGCACGAGGGCGACGCGCCAGCGGTCCGCCGCGAGCCAGCCCACCTGGCCGGAGAGCCAGTAGTGGCTGTGGACGAGGTCGTAGTGGTCCTCGGGCACCGACAGCCCGGCGTGCATGATGCCGGCCGAGAAGGCGCACAGCTGACCGGGCAGGTCCTCCTTGGAGAGCCCCTCGTACGGCCCCGCCGTGACGTGCCGGACGCGGACGCCGGGCACGAGTTCGGCCTCGACGGGGATGTCGCCGGTGGTGCGCCGAGTGAAGATGTCGACCTCGACCCCGCGGGACGCGAGCTGGCGGGCGGTCTCGGCGACGTACACGTTGAGGCCGCCGGCATCGCCCGTCCCGGGCTGCTCCAGCGGTGAGGTGTGCACGCTGATCATCGCGACCCGCCTCGGATCGGCCACCATCGGCATCCCTTCGTCCGCTGTCCGTGCTGCTGCGTGCTGCTACGCGCCGCTACGTGCTGTTTGCCTGCTCTCCCCGACTCAACCACGACCTCGATTCGTTGTATTCCACGGTCACGGCTGACCTGTCGAGTCCGGGGCACTCCGTCGAGGCGGGGGCTGCCGGGGCGTCCGCGTAGGCTGCGGGCGTGGCCGGCCGCGCTCGCCCCGTCGGGACCATCACCCGGGGCACGACGAACCCGAACCGGCTCCGGCGCTGCGACCGCTGGATCGCCGGCCCGCAGGCCTGGCGCCTGCGCCGCAGCCCCGGCC
>JAEXXY010000346.1 GCA_023451855.1 Actinomycetes bacterium | reverse complement strand
GCCCTGGAAGGCGACGACGATCGTGTCGGTCGGGCCGTTTCGGTGCTTGGCCACGATGAGGTCGGCCTCACCCTCACGGGGACTGTCGCGCTCGTAGGCGGCCTCGCGGTGCAGCAGGATGACCATGTCGGCGTCCTGCTCGATGGAGCCGGACTCACGCAGGTCGCTCATCGCGGGCTTCTTGTCGGTGCGCTGCTCGGGTCCACGGTTCAGCTGGCTGATCGCGATGACCGGCACCTCGAGCTCCTTGGCGAGCAGCTTGAGCGCACGCGAGAACTCCGAGACCTCCTGCTGGCGCGACTCGACGCGCTTGCCGCTCGACATGAGCTGGAGGTAGTCGATGACGACGAGCTTGAGGTTGTGGCGCTGCTTGAGCCGGCGGCACTTGGCGCGGATCTCCATGAGCGACATGTTCGGCGAGTCGTCGATGAACAGCGGCGCGTCGGAGACGCGGCCCATCGTCGAGGCCAGACGCGTCCAGTCCTCCTCACGCATCGTGCCCTTGCGCATGTGCTGCAGCTGGATGCCGGCCTCGGCCGAGAGCATGCGCATCGTGATCTCGGTGCGGCTCATCTCGAGGCTGAAGACGACCGAGGCCATCTTGTGCTTGATGGCGGCCGACCGGACGATGTCGAGGCCGATGGTCGAGTTGTGGGTGGGGATCATCGAATCACCGGCGAGGTACAGGTGGTCCTCGTTGTCGACCTGGATGCACCGCACCGGCACCGACTCGATGGGGCGGATGTCGACGACGAACCTCGAGCGGCGCCGAGTCACGCTCTTGAGGCGAAGCTCCTTGTGGCGCAGCACCTTCCGCTCCAGCCGGAAGACATCGTCGTCAGTGGTGAAGTTGACGTTGTAGGCCACAGACGTCTCGGGCGACCGTCCGGCAACGGGTCGCGGAGCGATCGTGCACCGGTACCCGAGACTGAGCACGAGCTCACGCACGTCGCGCGCCAGACGCGCGTTGGTGACCGTGAACTGCACGGAACCGGCGTTCGTCACGGTGCCGTCGGTGTCGAGGAGACCGGCCAGCAGGTCGCGACGCTGCTGTTCACTGGAACGCAGGTACGCGGAGGGAATGTGCTTGTTTCCGAGGACCCCCGCCTTGCGGAGCAACGCGGTGACGGTGCCGTGGTCCTCGCGACACGCCTGGCAGCGCTGCAGGCCGGCCGAAGGCCCACCGCAGTCGGGGCATTGCGGGCGCACGAGGGACCCGCCCAGACCCTTGGCCTTCCCACCACACGAGCGTCCGCACGTCTTGACCTGAGAGGTCATCGGCGAGAACTCTGCGCCACAGACGACACACTCGCGCGGCGCGACAGCCGGTTCGGGCATCCGGAGGCTGTAGCGCATCGGCGCGCCGAGCGCTCGGGTCTCGATGCCTTCACCCTCCATGTACATGAGGATCTCGGGGTCCGCCGTGGTGAACGAGGCCCCCGCGCTCGTGCCGTCACCGAGCCACGCCCCCATCGTGTACGCCGACAGGGGCAGCTCGCGCACGGGGAGCTGCAGCGGCGATGCCGTCGCCACTGAGTGGTTGAGCCGGGTGTCGGCGGTGCGGGTGTGCAGGCTGTCGCGCACCTCGGCGGTGGTGCGCACCGAGCCGAGAGCGCCAGCGCGGCGCTCGGCGCGCGTCTGGGTCAGCCACTGGTGCTGCTCGTCGGCGATGAGGACCGATCCGTCGGAGAACTCCACTTCGTAGCACGGACGCCCGTGCATGACCTCGGTCGCTGCGACGACACGTGTCGGGACGCCGTCGGCGCCGACAACGAGGTCCCCGACCGCTACCTGCCCCATCGTCGTCCAGCCCTCGGGCGTCGCTATCGGCGTGTCGAGGGCGAGCGCCTTTCCCATCGCCGGTCGGGCGGCGATGACGATCATCTGGCCCGGGTGCAGGCCGTTGGTCAGGGCGTCGAAGTCGGTGAAGCCGGTGGGCACGCCGGTCATCTCGCCGGAGCGGCCGGAGGCGACCTCGATCTCGTCGACGGTGGCCTCGATGACGTCACCGATGGCGTGGTAGTCCTCGCCACCGCGCTTGTCGGCGACGGCGTAGACCTCGGCCTGTGCGGCGTTGACGATGTCCTCGACGTCGCCACCGCCCTGGGCGTAGCCGAGCTGGACGATGCGGGTGCCGGCCTCGACGAGGCGGCGCAGCACGGCGCGCTCGGCGACGATCTGGGCGTAGTAACCGGCGTTGGCGGCGGTGGGCACCGAGGCGATGAGCTGGTGCAGGTAGGCCTGGCCGCCGACGCGGGTGAGGTCGCCGCGCTTGGTCAGCTCGTCGCTGACGGTGATGGCGTCGGCGGGCTCGCCGCGGCCGTAGAGGTCGAGGATGGCGTCGTAGATGAGCTCGTGCGCGGGGCGGTAGAAGTCGGTGCCCTTGAGCTGCTCGACACAGTCGGCGATGGCGTCCTTCGACAGGAGCATGCCACCGAGGACCGACTGCTCGGCGCCGACGTCCTGCGGCGGGAGGCGGTCGTCGGGCGGCCCACCCTCACGCGCCGACGACGCGAACGCGCTGGTGCTCAGCTCGTCGAGCGACACGAACTCACCTTCCCCTGACTTCCTGGGCGACTCACTGGACCCTGCGGCCGGGGGCGGTCCCTCGGACGAACTGCGGGCGAACTACGTCGGTGCAACTCAGTAGACACCCATCCACCGACAGGCTCGACAGGCCCCTCCGACGTGCCGGTCCGACGAACCGATCCGCGTGAGCCGTGCCGCCCTCCCCGAGCGCACCGACACACCGTAGGGCCGGCCTGCAGCGACCTACAACCTCAGCGACCCCGCGTCGCGAATCGCCTGTGGACAACCGGTGGACGGCGGATCGCGACACGCCGTCAACAGCTGTGGAGAACATGTGTGTACAACTGTGGGGATGCCGTCGATCACGTCGACTCGTAGGGGCTCTGACCTGCGATGACGCGTGTCCACGGGGTGTGGAGGAGAACTTCCACCGGCCTGTGTGTTGTCCACAGCGGGACAAGCCCATCGGTTTTGACATTTGGGGATTGTCCCTTTACCACGCCATAGATCACGGTGCGGGCGATTCGGACAAACCGGCCGCCGACGCGTCGTAGTAGTCGCGGTTGCGCAGCCCCGCCGCGGCGGCCTCGTCGAGGACGACGAAGGCCTCCGCGTGCCACTGGATGACCGAGCCCGGGCACGAGGCCGACAGCGGCCCCTCGACGGCGGTCGCGACCGCGGCCGCCTTGCCCGCGCCGGACGCGACGAGGACGAGCCGGCGAGCGTCGAGGACGGTGCCCAGGCCCTGGGTGACGCAGTGCGTCGGGACGGCGTCGACGTCGCCGCCGAAGAAGCGGGCGTTGTCGTGACGCGTGCGGTCCGAGAGCCTCTTGACGCGCGTGCGCGACGCGAGCGAGGACCCGGGCTCGTTGAAGCCGAGGTGGCCGTTGGCGCCGATGCCGAGGATCTGCACGTCCACCCCGCCGACGGCCGCGATGCGTCGCTCGTACTCCTGGGCGGCCTCGGCGAGCTCGCGCTCGGTGGTCCCCGAGCCGTCGGGCACCGACAGACGCTCCGGCGAGAGGCCCAGCGGCCGGCACACCTCGCGCAGCAGCACCTCGCGGTAGGACTCGGGGTGTCCTACGGGCAGGCCGACGTACTCGTCGAGGGCGAAGCCGTGGGCGCGGGTCAGGTCGAGCCGCCCGGACGCGACGGCTCGCGCGAGCTCGGCGTAGAGGCCGAGCGGCGAGGACCCGGTCGCGAGCCCGAGCACCGGGTCACGACGCCCGGGCCCGCTGGCGTCGGACCGTTCGGACGCGTCGGACGCGTCGGACGCGTCGGACGCGTCGGGTGTGTCGGACGAGCGGGGCGAGCTGTCACGGGGCAGCCCGGCGAGGACGACCTCGGCGGCCCGACGGGCGACGTCGGCAGGCGTCGGCAGGACGATGACCTCCATCAGCCCACCCTCTCAC
>JAEXXY010000326.1 GCA_023451855.1 Actinomycetes bacterium | reverse complement strand
CCGCCCCGGCGTGGCGACGCGTCGACCAGCGCGCCGCCGACCTCGTGACGGAGCCGGGTACCGTCGTCGTCCTCGACCGCGGCGGCTCGACGCTCCTGCGCGCCTGCGCCACCAGCGGTTCCGTGCCGGTGTCGGGCGACCTGCACGATCTCGCCGTCGCGGTGATGCGCGTCGCCGCGAGCCGCGTCGGGGGTCACCTGCAGGACGCGCACGCCGCTCGAGGCTCTTCGCGGATCCTGCGTCGCGAGCCCGCCCGCACCCGCTCGGGGCTCGACGCCCGCCTGTGGGCCATGGTGGGCTACCGGCTGCTGCGCTCGAACCGGCTCGAGGCGGCCGAGCAGGTGCTCGAGGACCTCGGCGCCGTCTTCGGCGCTGAGGCCCTCGACCGCCACGGGGTGCCCGCGCTACGGGCGCTCCTCGCCGTGCAGACGGGCCGCGCTCGCGACACCGGACCGGTCGTCGACGCCGTGCGCGCCGCCCTCGAGGAGGCCGACGCCGCCCTCGCCGGCACGGACGGTACGCCTGCCGACGCCACCCTCGACGAGGTGGCCTTCCTGGCCACCGTCGCCCTCGACGTCCTCTTCACCCGTCGCCTCCACGCCGCGGTGACCACGACGCCCCTCGTCGACGACCCGGACACCTTCCTTGCCCCGCTGCGCGACACCGCGACCGGGTGTCTCCTCGCTGCGTCCGCGCCACGACGCGACGCCGCGGCTCCCCCGGCGCCCGCGGGTCCCCGGCCGCGCGTCACGGTCCTGCCCGGCGCCTACCCGAAGTTCGCGAAGGCCGTCGTCGAGCAGCTCGCCCCGGCCGCCGACGTCGAGGTGCTCGACCTCGGGGCCCGCGAGTCCCGGTTCACGAACACCGGCGTCGATCCCCGCACCGTGCGGGCGCGTCTGCTCGCCGCCACCGGCCAGGCGCCCGCCCTCGACCCCGCGACGGCCGAGGCACTGAAGGCCGACGTCGTCTTCGTCGACTGGGCCGACAAGGGCCTGACCTGGGCGACGGACGTCGTGCCGGAGGGCACCCGCCTCGTCGTACGACTCCACGGCGTCGACACCCTGAGCGCCTGGCTGCACACGGCCGACTGGTCGCGCGTCACCGACGCGATCTTCCCGAGCGAGCACCTGCGTCGGACCGCCGCGAACGCCCTCGGCGGCCGCCTCGACGGGGTGCGCCAGCACGTCGTCGCCAACCCCGTCGACGTCGACCGGTACGTCCTGCCCAAGCACCCGTCGGCCCGCAAGCGCCTCGGCATGATCGGCTGGGCCCAGCAGGTCAAGGACCCGCTGTGGACCCTCGACGTGCTCGCCGAGCTGCGACGCCACGACCCCGAGTGGCGCCTCGCCCTCATCGGCGCCGATGTCGACCTCCGGAGCGGCAACCCGGTGGAGCGTGAGCTCGCGCAGGCCTTCCACGCCCGACTCGCCTCCGACCCCGACCTGCACGACGGGATCGACTACGTCGGCTACACCTCACGCCTGCCCGAGCGGCTGCGCGACGTCGGCTGGGCGGTGAGCGCGAGCCGGCGCGAGGGCTTCCACCTCGGCCTCGTCGAGATGGCCGCCAGTGGTGCCGTCCCCGTCGTTCGCGACTGGCCCGTGTACGCCCGCGAGGGTGGCGCCGGTCTGCTCTACCCGACGGACTGGGTCGTCACGACGCCGGCCGAGGCCGCGGCGCGCATCCTCGCCGTCACCGAGGCCGATGCGTGGGACGACGAGAGTGCCGGCGCCGTCGCCACTGTGCGAAAGCGCTTCAGCGGCAGCGACGCCGGCGCCCGGCTCCGCGAGATCGTCCTCAGGAACGACTGATCCGCGAGAGCACCTGCACGGCCGCGCTCGCGTGCTCGATCGGCGAGCGGTGGTCGAGGGGCTGGGCGTCGAGGGCGCTGCCCTCCTCGACGACGCCCCACACCGGCGTGCCGCTGCCCCGGTAGTCGCTCCACTTGGAGGGCAGGAACGGGTTCTGCCCACCGGCCGGACTCACCGCGTCGTTGACGAGGAGGCAGTCCATCCGCTGCGCCAGGGACAGGAACTCGAGATAGCCGACGAACGGCCCGACGCGGACGCAGTCGCCGAGCCCGCGGCCGACGACGACGTCGTGCAGCTCCTCCGGCTTGGAGGTGAACACGTGCAGCAGGACGCGCTCGCGCACCGCACGAGGCGCCACCTCGAACGCGTCGAGGACGCCCGTGACGCCGCGGTTGGCGTAGAAGTTGCCGAAGTAGCCGACGTGCCGGCGGTTCGGGTCGAGCTCGTACGCCGAGGGCCGGCTCTCGTAGAAGCGGGTCGCCGGGGTCGGGTGCGGTGAGACGACGCCGACGCGTTCGGCGCGCTCGGCGAGACGCGGGTCGTGGCAGTGCTCGAGCATGAAGTCCCGTTGGTGCTCGTTGGTGAACATGACGCTGTCGGCGAGGGCGAAGGCGATGACCTCGCACCACTCGAAGGCGTTGAGCCCCTCGGGTGCCCGGAACCCGGCCGCCTCGACGGCGGCGCGCAGACGCCCGAGCACCCGATCGTCGGTCGCCGGCGCCGCGCGCAGGCCACCGAGCACGTCGTGGGACAGCGGGTCGGAGAACTCGGCGTCCCAGTGGATGCCGGCGCGGGCCAGCTTCACTTCGGCGGCGAGGAAGTGTGAGGCGGCGAACTGCGCTCTGCTGTAGACGGACTCGTACTCGCCCTGGAGTGACTCCCAGCGCTGGAACGTCTCGATGCCGAGCCGTTGGTAGTCGACGATCGAGGCCCACGAGCTGAACGCCGTCCTCGACGGCACGGCGGCGAACCGGCGCACCAGGCCGCCGGTCAGCTGGACGAGGCCGGCGTCCTGGTGGCGGATCGAGTCCATCGCGTTGCACACGACGTCGACGGGCTCGCCGCGGTCGTGGACCCGCTTGGCCGCGACGATCGCCGCGGTGTCGGAGTAGGGCGGGAAGCAGTACGAGGTGACGAGTCGGCGGGCGGGTGTGCTCACGGTGGTTCCCATCAGACGGTGACGTGCTCGGTCGGGTCGCCGTGGAAGGCGAGCACCCCTCGCCTCGCGAGCAGCTCGATGTCCGACACGGGCCACGTGTGCCCGTCCGGTGTCGAGGCGCGCACCGAGACGAAGTTGAAGCGGTCGGTCGAGTAGACGCGGCCACCCTCGGCCCGCACCTTCTCGAGGAAGGTCGTGTCGACGCGTCGGGGGAGGTCCTCGAACCTCAGCCGGGTCGCGAGCTCGCGCGCCAGCAGGAGCGTGCCGCCCTGGACGAGGTCGACGTAGCGGTGCTCGGCGTCGGGGAAGCGCAGCAGCGTGGCGCCGGTGGCGGTCAGGTGCGCGTAGTGCGCCCACTTGCCGACGACGGCGGCGTCGGTGTAGTCGAAGGCGCGCACGAGGTCGAGGAGGTAGTGCTCGGCGTAGACGTTGTCGTCGTCCATCTTGGCGACGTAGCGGCCCGACGCGGCGTCGACGCCGAGGTTCATGCACGCCCCGAGCGTCAGCGACGCGTCGGCCGCGCGCACGACGACGCGCGAGGCGTCGAGCCCTGAGGCGTCGGCGAGCACGCCCACCTTCCCCGGCTCGAGCTCGAACCCGTGCGTCACGAGCACGAGCTCGAGGTCGGGGTGCGACTGCGCGGCGACGAACCGCAGGACGTGCTCGACCTGGCCGGGCCGCATCGTCGGCACGACGGCCGAGACGCTGCGGTCCGGGCGCGGCGTCGCGAGCCCCACCGACGCGAGGACGGCATCAACGCGGTGGCCGTACGTGTGCTCGTCGTGCACCCGGCGGTGGGCGCGCAGCCCGAGCCGGTCGCGGTGGTCCTCGTGCTGGAGCAGCGCCCGCAGCTCGCGGTCGGTCTGCTCGGCGTCGCGGGTCACGCGCACCGTGTCGCCGAAGAACGGCTCGATCGACGCGGCCGGCCCGGACAGCACCGGCGTCTGCGCCGCCGACAGCTCGAAGAGCCGGCGGGCGCACATCGTCGGCGACCCGGTCACCGAGTTGACGTTGAGGAACACCTTGTAGGCGGTGTAGGCCCCGAGCATCCGCTCGTACGGGAGGCTCCCCACGAGCGAGCCGGAGTAGCGGCGCGGGAACTGGTAGCGCGGGTCGCGCCCGGCCATCCGCGAGAACACCTCGAGCCCGAGCGGCAGGGCCGGCTCGAGCACGTACTCCATCTGGCGGCGTCGCTCGTCGTGCTTGTCGGCGAAGTAGCTGCCGGCGAAGGCGACCTCGCGCCTGCGTCCCGCCCCGTGCCGCACCGGGGTGTGGATCCGCGGCTGGGCGCCGAACGGCAGCAGACCGATCCGCGAGTGGCCGAGGTCGCGCTCGTAGTCGGGGATCCGGCCCGCGTCGACGGTGAGGACCTGGTCGAAGAGGCGCGCGGTCTCGAGGAAACGGTGGTAGTTCGGCGGGTCCTCCTTGTTCCAGAACACCGTCGGGATGCCCTCGGCGCGGCACCACGCGACGAGGTCGCGCAGCTCGAGCGACGGCGCCTCCGGTGCCGTCATCGCGAGGCGCCACGCACCATCGTTGCCGTTCCAGGCCGACTCGACGAAGAGGAGGTCGGGCCGCCTGTCGCGCAAGGCGTTACGCCATGAGTCGGGTTGCACCCGCATCTGGTCCCACTCGTAGCGGAAGGCGAGGTCGGAGAAGTCGTCGAGGATGACGGCAGCCAGGACGTCAGGCCGGGCGACGGGTCCGGCGGGCAGCTCCGGGCGGGGCAGGTCGACACGCAGCCGCGCCGCTCGCACCCGGGGCAGCCGACGCTCCACCTCGCGACGCACCTTGCGCGGCAAGTCAGCCCGCGCCTGCGGGTCACCGATGGCTCGACGCGCGGCTGTCCGGGCGCGACCGAGCTCTCCGAGGATCCGGTGCCTCGTGTTCACAAACTTCTCTCTCTGTTCGACTGGCGTTCCGCCTCGGCCCCATCGACGTTTCGCGTGCACTGCGACGTTCGTCCGGTGAGACTTGGACTCGGCGCCACTGTGGCATCCGCCCTCGGTGCCACCGGCCCCCGCGGCGCAACGCGCAGCCGAACAGTTGGTGACATCCCGTCCACGACGGCGCTGATGCTCGCCAACCTGCCGGTGGCGGCGTGCCTCGCGCGCAGCCACCTCGCCCGCAACCCGTGGCAGGCGGTGTGGGTCGGCACACGGCTGCTCCCCGGCTCGGTGACCCGCGGGCTCGGCGAGCGCAGCCGCGGACCGCTGTCGGTGATCGCGGCGGCCGCCTCGGGGCAGCGCGAGCTCGCCCGTCGGCGCCTGTCCGAGGG
>JAEXXY010000273.1 GCA_023451855.1 Actinomycetes bacterium | reverse complement strand
TCCGTCGACGCCGCGGCGGACGAGCCGGCCGAAGAGCCGGCGGGAGCGGCCGCGGGGGCCGACGAGCCGCCGGACTGGCGGGCGCGGATGGCCTCGACGAGGTCGCTCTTGCGCATCTTCCCGGTGCCCTTGATGCCCATGGAGGACGCGACGCCCTTGAGCTCGTCCAGCTTCATGGCGGACAGGCCCGACACCGGGCGGGTGGTGGTTTCTGACACGAAGGATCCTTCCCCCTCGTTTGCGACCCGGGGCGGACTCGCACGGGTCGGACTTGGGCCAAAGTGCTGGCCTGAAGGTGGTCCACGACGGCGCACGGCGCCGAGAGGCGATGAAGGGGCCTCTGCGTGGGGGTGATGCACCGGCCTGCGAAAGGCTCGCGGCGTGTGGTGCACCCGCAGGATACCATCCGGCCCCCTCGCGCACGTGGGCGGCGCACGGTGTTGCCGCTGCCTCCCCCTGCCGCCCTCCCCCGGCTCCGTACCGCGCCGCCTCCGCGCCGCCTCCGTGCCGCCTCTGTAACGCCTCCGTGCCGACCGTCCCGTCGCGTGCGCCTCAGCGAGCGGTGACGACGGCGCCGCTCGAGGGGACGCCCGGCGTCAGGCGACGCCAGCCGTCGTGCCCTGCCGGCACCTGCACCTCGCGCGCACGGGCGCGGGTCGTGAGGACGAGGATGCTCGGGCCGGCACCCGACACGACGGCCGCGTGCCCCTGCGCGCGCAGGGCGTCGACGACGTCCATCGTGTCGGGGTAGGAAGGCCGCCGCGCCTCCTGGTGCAGCCAGTCACGGGTCGCCGCGTGCAGGTGCGAGGGGTCGGCGGTCAGTGCGTGGACGAGGAGCGCGGCGCGGCCCGCCCCGGCCGCGGCCTCGCGCAGCGGGACGGCGTCGGGCAGCACGGCGCGCGCGGTGCGGGTGGCCAGCTGCGTGTCAGGCACGAGGACGACGACGTCGACGTCCTCGTGCAACGCCAGCCGCGCGGTGACGGTGTGCTCGCCGCGGTCCACCCCGGTGCCGTCAGGCATCCAGCTGACGGTGAGCCCACCGAACACGCTCGCCGACGCGTTGTCGGGGTGGCCCTCGAGCAGGCTGGCGACGTCGTCGGCGAGGCAGAGGTCGACGGGAACCTGCTCCCCCCGCGCGGGCCACGCGGTGACCCCCGTGGCGGACGCGTCGGGGCTCCAGCCCACGCCCGGTCCCGAGAGAGCCTGTGCCGCAACGACGCCCGCGACGATCGCGGTCGCCGACGAACCGAGGCCGCGGCCGTGGGGAACCCCGTTCCGAGCGTCGATGACAAGCCCTGCGGGGGCCTCGACGCCGAGCCGGCCCCACGTGTGGCGCATCGTGGCGTGCACGAGGTGGCTCTCGTCGGTGGGCACCCCGTCGGCGGCCTCGCCGGTGACCGTGATGGCCAGTCCCGCGGTGTCGGTCGTCGTGACGACGTACTCGTCCCAGAGTCCGAGCGCGAGGCCGATCGAGTCGAAGCCGGGGCCGAGGTTCGCGCTGCTGGCGGGTACGCGGACGTGCACCGACCGCCCTGCGGCGACACGCGTCACGGTCAGGCCTCGAGGCCGAGCGCCCGCGCCGCGCTCACGGCGTCGACAGGCACCCGCACCGGCGTCACGTCGCCGCCGTCGGCGGTGCGCAGGGCCCACTGCGGGTCCTTGAGGCCGTGACCGGTGACGGTGCAGACGATGCGCGCGCCGGCAGGTACGAGCCCTGCCTCGTGGCACGCGAGGAGACCTGCGACCGACGCCGCGGAGCCGGGCTCGACGAAGACGCCCTCCTGCGCGGAGAGGAACCGGTGCGCCGCGAGGATCTGCTCGTCGGTGACGGCGTCGATGCGGCCGCCGGACTCGTCGCGCGCGGCGACGGCCTGCTCCCACGACGCCGGGTTGCCGATGCGGATCGCCGTGGCGATGGTCTCGGGCTCGTCGACGGGGTGGCCCAGGACGATCGGCGCGGCGCCGGCGGCCTGGAAGCCCCACATGACGGGCAGGTGCGTGGCCGGCCCGGCGGGGGCATCGGTGACGGGCGTCGCGAGGTACTCGCGGTAGCCCCTCCAGTACGCCGTGATGTTGCCGGCGTTGCCGACCGGGAGGCAGTGGATGTCAGGGGCGTCGCCCAGAGCGTCGACGACCTCGAACGAGGCGGTCTTCTGGCCCTCGATCCGGGCCGGGTTGACCGAGTTGACGAGCTCGACCGGGTAGGCCTCGGCGAGCTTGCGGGCCAGGGTGAGGCAGTCGTCGAAGTTGCCCTCGACCTGCAGGAGGGTCGCGCCGTGGGCGATGGCCTGGCTCAGTTTGCCCAGGGCGATCTTGCCGTCGGGAACGAGGACGCCGCACGTCATGCCGGCCTTGGTGGCGTAGGCCGCGGCCGACGCGCTCGTGTTGCCGGTGCTGGCGCAGATGACGGCCTTGGCGCCCTTCTTCGCCGCCATGCTGATGGCGGCGGTCATGCCGCGGTCCTTGAAGGAGCCAGTCGGGTTGAGGCCCTCGTACTTGAGGTGCACCTCGGCGCCCACCCGCTCGGAGAGCTTCTCGGCGGGGATGAGCGGCGTGCCGCCCTCGCGGAGGGTCACGACCGGAGCGCCGTCGAGCATCGGCAGCCGGTCGGCGTACTCGGGGATCACGCCCCGCCACTGGTGGGCCATCACGAACCTTCCACGCGCATCACGGAGTTGACGCCACGGACGACGTCGAGGGTGCGCAGCGCGTCGACGGTGGCCGACAGGGCCGCGTCGCTCGCGGTGTGCGTGACGATGATGAGGGTGGCGCGGGCCCCCTGACCGTCCTCGTCGCGGACGAGCTGCTGGCGGACGGTCTCGATGGAGACGTCCTGGTCGGCGAACGCGGCCGCGACCTGGGCGAGGACGCCCGAGCGGTCGGCCACCTCGAGGCTGATGTGGTAGCGGGTCTGCGCCTGGCCCATCGGCAGGACGGGCAGGTCGGCGTACGTCGACTCCCCCGGCCCGAGACCTCCCCCGACCCGGTGGCGGGCCACGGCGACGATGTCGCCGAGCACGGCCGAGGCCGTCGGGTCGCCGCCCGCGCCCTTGCCGTAGAACATGAGCTGGCCCGCGGCGTCGGCCTCGACGAAGACGGCGTTGAACGCCTCGCGGACGCCGGCCAGGGGGTGGGTGCGCGGGATCATCGCCGGGTGGACGCGGACGCTGACGCCGTGGTCGGTGCGCTCGCAGATCGCGAGGAGCTTGACGACGGCGTCCATCTCGCGAGCCGCCGCGACGTCGGCCGCGGTGACCTCGGTGATGCCCTCGCGGTGCACGTCCGTGCCGGCCACGCGGGTGTGGAAGGCGAGCGAGGCGAGGATCGCGGCCTTGGCGGCGGCGTCGAAGCCCTCGACGTCGGCGGTCGGGTCGGCCTCGGCGTAGCCGAGCGACTGGGCCTGCTCGACGGCGTCGGCGAAACCGGCGCCGGTGGTGTCCATCTTGTCGAGGACGTAGTTCGTCGTGCCGTTGACGATCCCGAGGACCTTGGTGACCTCGTCACCGGCGAGCGACTCGCGCAGCGGTCGCAGCAGCGGGATCGCGCCGGCGACGGCGGCCTCGTAGTAGAGGTCGACGCCGTGCTCGGCGGCCGCGGCGTAGAGCGTCGGGCCGTCCTCGGCGAGCAGTGCCTTGTTGGCCGTGACGACGGATGCGCCGTGCTCCATGGCGCGCAGGATGAGCGAGCGGGCCGGCTCGATGCCGCCGATGACCTCGACGACGACGTCGGCGCGGGTCACGAGGTCCTCGGCGTCGGTCGTGAAGAGGGCGGGGTCGATGCCGAGCTCGGACCGGTCGCGACCGGCGCGGCGCACGGCGATGCCGACGATCTCGAGCGGCGAGCCCACTCGGGCGGCCATGTCGTCGGCGTGCTCGGTGAGCAGTCGCGCGACGGCTCCACCGACGACGCCGGCCCCGAGCAGGGCGACGCGCAACGGCTTCGGGTCACTCACTGCGCTGTCCACCGTGCGAATCCTGCCGTGTGTCCGGGGGCTGGACGGCCATTGTTTCGCGATCCGGACATGAGGGGCGCAGGATCTGCGGGCCCATCAGACGTCGAGCGCGAGGAGGTCCTCGACCGTCTCGCGCCGCACGATGACCCGCGCGGCGCCGTCGCGGACCGCGACGACCGGGGGTCGGGGGGTGTGGTTGTACTGGCTGGACAGGGACCGGCAGTAGGCGCCCGTGCCGGGCACCGCGATGAGGTCGCCGGCCGCGACGTCGGCAGGGACGAACTCGTCCTTGACGACGATGTCGCCGCTCTCGCAGTGCTTCCCGACGACGCGCGCGAGGACCGGCGGCGCCGTCGAGGCCCGGCCGGCGACGGTGCACGAGTAGTTGGCGTCGTAGAGCGCCGTGCGGACGTTGTCGCTCATCCCGCCGTCGACCGACACGTAGACGCGCCGGGCGCCGCCGTCGAGGTCGACCGGCTTGACGGTGCCGACCTCGTAGAGCGTGAAGGTGCTCGGGCCGGCGATGGCCCGGCCCGGCTCGATGGAGATGCGCGGCACCGCGACGCCGTCGGCCCGGCACTCGCGCTCGACGATCTCGGCCATGCCGGCCGCGAGGTGCTTCGGGGACAGCGGGTCGTGCTCCGTCGTGTAGGCGATGCCGAAGCCACCGCCGAGGTCGAGCTCGGGCATCTCGACGCCGAGCTCGCGGGCCACCTGGGTGTGCAGGCCGAGGATGCGACGGGCCGACACCTCGAAGCCTGATGTGTCGAAGATCTGCGAGCCGATGTGGCTGTGGAGGCCGAGCAGCCGGAGGTGCTCGGACCGCTCGAGGATGCGTCGGACCGCCTCGAACGCCTGGCCGCCCGAGAGCGAGAGCCCGAACTTCTGGTCCTCGTGGGCGGTCGCGATGAACTCGTGGGTGTGCGCCTCGACTCCCACCGTGACTCGCACGAGGACGGGCGCGACGACGCCGAGCTCGGCGGCCACGCCGGCGACGCGCTCGATCTCGTCGAAGGAGTCGACGACGATCCGGCCGACGCCGTACTCGAGGGCCTGGCGGATCTCGGCGACGCTCTTGTTGTTGCCGTGCAGGCCGACCCGCTCCCCCGGCACGCCGGCCCGGATCGCGACGGCGAGCTCGCCGCCGGTGCAGACGTCGAGGTGCAGCCCCTCCTGGTGGATCCAGCGTGCCACCTCGGTGCAGAGGAACGCCTTGCCGGCGTAGAAGACGTCCGCGCCGCCACACAGGTCGTCGAACACCTCGGCGTAGGTCTGCTTGAACTCCCTTGCGCGGGAACGGAAGTCGTCCTCGTCGATGACGTAGGCGGGGGTGCCGAACTCACGGGCGAGGTCGACCACGGACACCCCACCCACCGTGAGCGCGCCGTCGGACCCACGGCCCACCGATGAGGCCCACAGGGAGGGTACGAGGGCGTTGACGTCGACGGGGGTCTGGAGCCACGCGGGGCCGCGGTAGCCCTCGGCGTGGAGCGCTCCGGCTTCGTGTGCGCGCATCCCTACATCCTTTCCGGGGCCGCCGCACCGAGGCGGCCGAGTCCATTGCGCAAGACGATGCGTGCGGCGTCTGCGAGAGCGAGCCGCGCCCCGTGGACGCCGGCGATCGGGGCGCCCACGACGAGGGGGCGCAACGGGTGGTCCCAGGCATCGGCGAGGCCCGCGAGCTCGCCGAGCGCGCGCACCTGGGCGGCCGTGTCGCCGCGGTGGTGCTCGAGCCGCTGGGGGAGGTCGGCGAGCGCCACGAGCAGGTGGCGCTCGGTGACGTGGGTCAGCACCTCCGGGCGGGTCGAGGCGCGGACCTGCACGCCGGACGCCGCCGCGT
>JAEXXY010000241.1 GCA_023451855.1 Actinomycetes bacterium | reverse complement strand
CGACGAGCTCCATGATCTCCTCGTCGTCGACCATGTCGGCCTTGTTGAGGGCCACGACGATGTAGGGGACGCCGACCTGGCGGGCCAGGAGGACGTGCTCCTTCGTCTGCGGCATCGGGCCGTCGGTCGCCGCGACCACGAGGATCGCGCCGTCCATCTGAGCCGCACCCGTGATCATGTTCTTCACGTAGTCGGCGTGGCCCGGGCAGTCCACGTGGGCGTAGTGACGACCCTCGGTCTGGTACTCGATGTGCGCGATCGAGATCGTGATACCGCGCTGGCGCTCCTCAGGAGCCTTGTCGATGTCCTCGAACGCGAACTGCGGGTTGAGGTCGGGGTACTTGTCGTGCAGGACCTTGGAGATCGCAGCCGTCAGCGTCGTCTTGCCGTGGTCGATGTGACCAATGGTGCCGATGTTGACGTGCGGCTTGGTCCGCTCGAACTTTGCCTTCGCCACTGTGTGTCCTCCTCAGGACTTTCTAGTGTTACGCCGTACGACCAGGGCAGGACGTGGCGCGATGGGTTGGGATTTCCGAAGAAAGAGACTACCGGGATGACCCGTCGTCACTCGCCGCGGGTCTTCTTGATGATCTCCTCGGCAACGGCCTTGGGGACCTCTGCGTAGGAGTCGAACTCCATGGAGAAGCTCGCGCGACCCTGCGTCTTGGACCGCAGGTCACCGACGTAGCCGAACATCTCGGACAGCGGGACGAGGCCCTTGACGACCTTGGCGCCGCTGATGTCCTCCATGCCCTGGATCTGGCCACGGCGGGAGTTGATGTCACCGATGACGTCGCCCATGTAGTCCTCGGGCGTACGGACCTCGACGGCCATCATCGGCTCGAGCAGGACCGGGTCGGCCTTGCGGATGGCCTCCTTGAGGACCATCGAGCCGGCGATCTTGAACGCCATCTCCGAGGAGTCGACGTCGTGGTACGCACCGTCGTTCAGGGTCGCCTTGATGCCCACGAGGGGGTAGCCGGCGAGCACGCCGTACTGCATGGCGTCCTGGATGCCGGCGTCGACCGACGGGATGTACTCGCGCGGCACACGACCACCGGTGACGGCGTTGACGAACTCGTACATCGAGCCGTCCTCGGTCTCGCCCAGCGGCTCGAACGACACCTGGACCTTCGCGAACTGGCCGGAACCACCGGTCTGCTTCTTGTGCGTGTAGTCGTACTTCTCGACCGAGCGACGGATCGTCTCGCGGTAAGCCACCTGCGGCTTGCCGACGTTGGCCTCGACCTTGAACTCGCGCTTCATGCGGTCGACGAGGATGTCGAGGTGCAGCTCGCCCATGCCGGCGATGATCGTCTGGCCGGTGTCCTCGTCGAGGTGGACCTGGAAGGTCGGGTCCTCGGCCGAGAGCTTCTGGATGGCCGTGGAGAGCTTCTCCTGGTCACCCTTGGTCTTCGGCTCGATGGCGACCTGGATGACCGGGTCCGGGAACGTCATCGACTCGAGGACGATCTGGTCGTTCGGGTCCGACAGCGTGTCGCCGGTCGTCGTGTCCTTGAGACCGATGGCCGCGTAGATGTGGCCGGCGAGGGCCTCCTCGACCGGGTTCTCCTTGTTGGCGTGCATCTGGAAGAGCTTGCCGATGCGCTCCTTGCGGCCCTTGGTCGTGTTGATGACCTGCGAGCCGGCGGCGATGCGGCCGGAGTACACGCGGATGAAGGTGAGCGTGCCGAAGAACGGGTGCGCGGCGACCTTGAAGGCGAGCGCCGAGAACGGGGCGTCCTTGCTCGGCTCACGCGTCAGCTCGACGCTCTCGTCGCCCGGCTTGTGACCGATCATCGGGGGCACGTCGAGCGGGGACGGGAGGTAGTCGACGACGGCGTCGAGCATCGGCTGCACGCCGCGGTTCTTGAAGGCCGAACCACAGAACACCGGGTACAGCTCGGAGTTGACCGTCAGCTTGCGGATGCCGGCCTTGAGCTCCTCCGGCGTCAGCTCCTCGCCGCTGAGGTACTTCTCCATGAGGTCGTCGTCGGACTCGGCGACGCGCTCGACGAGCACCTGGCGGTACTCCTCGACCTTGTCGAGCATGTCCGCCGGGATCTCCTGGATCTCGTACTTCGCGCCCATCGTGACGTCACCCTTGGCGTCGCCCGGCCAGACCAGGGCGCGCTTGTAGATGAGGTCGACGACGCCGAGGAAGTCGTTCTCCGCACCGATCGGCAGCTGCATGACGAGCGGCTCCGCGCCGAGGCGGTCCTTGATCGTCTGCACCGTGAAGTAGAAGTCGGCGCCGAGCTTGTCCATCTTGTTGACGAAGCAGATGCGCGGGACGTCGTACTTGTCGGCCTGACGCCACACCGTCTCGGACTGGGGCTCGACACCCTCCTTGCCGTCGAAGACGGCGACCGCGCCGTCGAGGACGCGCAGGGACCGCTCGACCTCGACCGTGAAGTCGACGTGGCCGGGCGTGTCGATGATGTTGATCTGGGTGCCCTCCCAGAAGGAGGTCACGGCGGCAGACGTGATCGTGATGCCGCGCTCCTTCTCCTGCTCCATCCAGTCGGTCGTCGACGCACCGTCGTGCGTCTCACCGATCTTGTGGTTGACACCGGTGTAGAAGAGGATGCGCTCCGTCACCGTGGTCTTGCCAGCGTCGATGTGCGCCATGATGCCGATGTTGCGGACCTTGTTCAGGTCCGTCAGGACGTCAAGTGCCACGTCAGTTGTCTCGTCTCATTCGTGTAGTGAAGTCTGCGGTTTTCCCGCATCCGTCTCGTGCCCTCGGGCCTCGGTTGCGAGGCGTCGGGGGCGTTTGCCCGGTGGGGCACCCGTTCAACGCGGGTGGCGGGAGCCGGTGTTCCCGGCCGGGTGGCGCGTCGACCCCCCGTGGGCGGGGCCCCGCCACCCGGCGCGGGCTGGGGTCACCAGCGGTAGTGCGCGAAGGCCTTGTTCGACTCGGCCATCTTGTGCGTGTCCTCGCGACGCTTCACCGCGGCACCGAGGCCGTTGGACGCGTCGAGGATCTCGTTCATGAGGCGCTCGGTCATCGTCTTCTCACGACGCTGGCGCGAGTAGCCGACGAGCCAGCGCAGGGCGAGCGTCGTGCTGCGGCCCGGCTTGACCTCGATCGGCACCTGGTAGGTCGCACCGCCGACGCGGCGGGACTTGACCTCCATGGCCGGCTTGACGTTGTCGAGCGCGCGCTTGAGCGTCGCGACCGGGTCGGTGCCCGTCTTGCTGCGGACACCCTCGAGGGCGCCGTAGACGATCGTCTCCGCGATGGACTTCTTGCCGTCGAGGAGGATCTTGTTGACGAGCTGGGTGACCAGCGGGCTGCCGTAGACGGGGTCGACGACGAGCGGGCGCTTCGGAGCGGGTCCCTTGCGAGGCATCAGCTCTTCTCCTTCTTCGCGCCGTAGCGGCTACGAGCCTGCTTGCGGTTCTTGACACCCTGGGTGTCGAGCGTGCCGCGGATGATCTTGTAGCGGACGCCGGGAAGGTCCTTCACACGACCGCCGCGCACGAGCACGATCGAGTGCTCCTGCAGGTTGTGGCCGACGCCGGGGATGTAGGCCGTGACCTCGATGCCGCTCGACAGGCGCACGCGGGCGACCTTGCGGAGGGCGGAGTTCGGCTTCTTGGGGGTGGTCGTGTACACACGCGTGCACACACCACGACGCTGGGGCGAGCCCTTGAGCGCCGGGGTCTTGGCCTTGGAGGCCTTGTCCTGGCGGCCCTTGCGGACCAGCTGGTTGATGGTAGGCAACCTGGTGACTCCGTAACGTTGCTTGTTGTCAGTCGCCCGGGTGGGCGGCTCCTTGGCTGTTCGGCCCGTCGACCCCCGAGGTCGGGTGTGTCCCGGGGCTGTCCGTGCCGGTTCTCCCCCCTGCACTCCCCACGGGACCGACCGGGTCGGGCCGCGCGGGTTGCCCGGCGGGAGGTGTGCTCTGGACCCCGGTGATGTCGTGCCGCCGGAGGCGGTGGACAGGGCACGAGGGCCGTCATCGCGCATGCCTGAGGGCATGCCTCAGACACAGTGTTCAAGCGTACCGGCGGGCGGCACGGCGACCAAATCGGTCGTGGCACCCCTTGACGACCGGCATGCCGTCACGACGCGTGAGCCGCCGAGCGAGCCGCCGAGTTGGCGCGAGCGAAGCGAGGACACGGGCGTGGACACGGGCGCCGGCAGTCGCGGGAGCACCGGGCCGGAGGACCCGGCCGGCGGGGGCCGGCTCAGCCGAGGCGCCAGTCCCCCGCGTACATGTGCAGCACCGGGACGCCGAGCACCTCGCGGGCGCGGGAGGCCCAGTCGGTGTGGAAGGTGTCCTCGACGGCGTGCGGCTCGGTGACGATGACGACCTCGGCGGCGTCGAGGCGGGCCACCTCCTCGATGAGCGTCGGCACGGGGTCGTCGGCGGTGATCTCACCGGTCGCGGTGGCCTCGTGGCTGGCGAGCTCGGACAGCGTCGTCGACAGCGCGGTGTCGGCGTCGACGCGCGCCTCCTCACGGTCGACCGGGCGCAGCGTGTCGATCGCCTCGCGCATCTCGAAGAGGCTGAGGTGGTTGAGGAACGTCGAGAGCAGGTTGCGCTCGGTGTCGGCCGGGACGAGCACGCGGTAGGTCGGCGCCTCGTCCTCGTGCAGCGCCACGATCTTGTCGACGTCGCCCGGCTTGAGCGCCTCCTCGGTGAGGATGATGATCGTCGGGGCCGGGGTGCCGGCGTCAGCGCCGCCGGTCCCGCCGCCCGGAGCGGTCTCGGCGGGGTCAGCGGGGGCAACGGTGGTGTCGTCGCTGCCGGTGTCGCTGCCGGTGTGGCTGCCGGTGTCGGTCGGGGCGTCGGCCGTGGGCTCGGTCATGCCGGCCAGCCTATAGAGCGGGACGCCGCCGCGGCAGCGCGCCCCGCGGGCCTCAGCGGTTCGTCATGCGCCACCCCGCGAGCAGCACGCCGAGACGGTCCTCGACCGGCCGCGTCGAGGATCCGCCGTAGTTGCCCATCATGACGAAGACGTAGCGACGCCCGTCGGCGCCGGTCACGTAGCCGGCGAGCGTGGACACGCCCGTCAGCGAGCCGTTCTTGGCGCTGAGGTTGCCGGCCGCGGCCGTCCCCTTCATCCGGCTCGCGAGGGTGCCCCCGCTCCAGCGCACCGGGTCCCGGCCGGCGATCGGCAGGGCGGCCCGGAAGGTGCCAGCCCAGCTCGTGCGCTGGACCTTGTCGAGGAGAGCGGCGAGCTGGTTCGGGGTGAGGCGGTTGGCGCGGGCCAGTCCCGAGCCGTCGACGAACCGCAGCCCTCGCACGTCGATCCCGACCCGCGCGGCGAAGGCCCGAACGGCCGCCGTGCCGTCGGCCCAGCTGCCCGGCCGGCCGGTGCGCGCCCCGAGCGTCTTGACAATCGCCTCGCCGTGCGAGTTATTGCTCAGCTTGAGGAACGGCACGAGCAGCTGGGCCAGGGTCATCGACGCGTGCCGCGCCAGCAGCGTCTGGCCGGTGGGCGTGCGCCCCTTGACCGCGGTCCCGTCGACGCGGATCCCCGCTGCGACCAGGCGGTCGCGGAACGCGCGGGCGGCCAGAATCGCGGGCTCGTTGACGGTGACCCACTTCCTGACCGTCGAGCGCCCGACCGCGACGCGCCCGCTGACCGTCACGACGTTCGTGCCTGAGCGGCGCGTCAGCGACAGCGTCGTGGCCGAGCCCTTCGTCCCGGTCGAAACCTGGTTGACGAGCGTGACGGTGCGCGCGGCCGACGGCGGCGTCAGGGTGAGCCGCGGCCGGGCCCCGGCCGTGCCGGACGGCGTGACGTTGACGATGACGGTGCCGGCGTCGTAGTCGGTGTCGGGCGCGAGCGTCAGGCCCGACACCTGGGCCGCGTAGTAGTCCGACGCGTACGCCGACGACCAGTACGGGCTGTAGCGCTGCTCGTCGAAGTACGTGGCGTCACCGACGACGTCACCGGCGACACGCGTCACGCCCTTGGAGCGCAACGCCGCCGCGAGGGCGGTGAGGTCCTTCTCCATGAGCGTCGGGTCGCCGCGGCCCCTGAGGTAGAGGCGGCTCACCACCCCTGCCGACGGCGCCTTGGGGGCGAGCACGTCGGTGTTCCAGCGGTATCCGCTACCGAGGACGTTCATGGCGGCCGCAGCGGTGAAGACCTTCTGCGTCGAGGCGGGCATGAGCGGGGTGTTCGCGTACCGCACGTAGACCGGCACCCGCGTCGACGCGTCCTGTACCGTGACGCCGACCCGCGCCGACGACGCGGAGACCCGCGGGTCGGCCATGAGCCGGCCCACCTCGCGCCGGAGCGCGGCGTCCCGCGACTGGTAGCCGGCGGCCCGGGAGTCCTGGGCCGTCGCGGTGACGACGGCGACGACGGTCACGACCGCCGCGACGACGATGCCGGCCGTCCGCCGGCGCTGGTCGGGCCCTCCTCCCCTGCGTGGACGGCTCCCCGGGCGGGTGCGCAGAGGGCTGGACAGGACACGCGGCGGACGGGTCACGGCGGCCTCCAGGGGCATCGCGTCGACGGGCGCGCGTCCGGCAGTCCGGCGCTGCCGGTCCGATCACCCTGCCGGGCAGGCTAGTCCGTTTTGTCCGCTTTCGCCGGTCGAGACTTCCGGCGTCCGCCCACCCCGAGCGTCCCGGGCGCCCGGGCGCCGGCCACCCCGACCCGGGAACGGCCGCAGGGCCGGCTCCCCGGGTGGGGAACCGGCCCTGCGGACGGTGTTCGTGCGGCGCGACCCTGCGGTCGTGACCGGTCAGAACTTGTCGAGACCGAGCGCCTCGTCGTCGAGGCGGATCGCCTCGCCGGAACCCGCACCGAAGCCCGCGTAGTCGTACGCGTCGTAGTTCGGCAGCGAGTACATGGCGGCCTTGGCCTCCTCGGTGGGCTCGACCTTGATGTTGCGGTAGCGGGGCAGGCCCGTACCGGCGGGGATGAGCTTTCCGAGGATGACGTTCTCCTTGAGGCCGAGCAGCGGGTCGGACTTGCCCTCCATGGCGGCCTGCGTGAGCACGCGGGTCGTCTCCTGGAAGGATGCGGCCGACAGCCACGACTCGGTCGCGAGCGACGCCTTCGTGATGCCCATGAGCTCGGGACGACCGGCGGACGGGCGACCGCCCTCGGCCATCGCCTTGCGGTTGGCCTCCTCGAAGCGACCACGCTCGGCCAGCTCACCCGGCAGGAGCTCGGTGTCACCCGACTCGATGATCGTCACGCGACGCAGCATCTGTCGCACGATGACCTCGATGTGCTTGTCGTGGATCGACACACCCTGCTGGCGGTACACGGCCTGCACCTCGTCGACGAGGTGCTTCTGCGCGGCACGCGGGCCGAGGATGCGCAGCACCTGCTTCGGGTCGATGGCACCCTGCACGAGCTTGGTGCCGACCGTGACGTGGTCGCCGTCCTGGACGAGCAGGCGCGAACGCTTGCTGACCGGGTAGGCGTGCTGGTCCGAGCCGTCGTCCGGCGTGAGCAGGATGCGACGGGCCTTGTCGGTGTCCTCGATCTCGATGCGGCCGGTGGCCTCGGCGATCGGGGCGACACCCTTGGGCGTGCGGGCCTCGAAGAGCTCGACGACACGCGGCAGACCCTGGGTGATGTCGTCGGCCGCGGCCGCACCACCGGTGTGGAAGGTACGCATCGTCAGCTGCGTGCCCGGCTCACCGATCGACTGGGCCGCGATGATGCCGACGGCCTCGCCGATGTCGACGAGCTTGCCGGTCGCGAGCGAACGGCCGTAGCACTTCGCACACGTGCCGACGCGGCTGTCGCACGTCAGGACCGAGCGGACCTTGATCTCGTCGACCCCGGCCTGGTACAGCGCCTCGATGGCGACGTCACCGACGTCGGTGCCGGCCTCCGCGAGGACCGTGCCGTCGCTGCCGACGACCGCCTCGGCGAGCGTGCGGGCGTAGACCGAGGACTCGACGACCTCGCTCTTGGTCCGCGTGCCCGTGGCCTCGTTGTGCGCCGCGATGGGCAACTTGAGGCCGCGCTCGGTGCCGCAGTCGTCCTCACGGATGATGACGTCCTGGGACACGTCGACGAGACGACGCGTGAGGTAGCCGGAGTCGGCCGTACGCAGAGCGGTGTCGGCCAGACCCTTTCGGGCACCGTGGGTCGAGATGAAGAACTCGACCACGGTCAGGCCCTCACGGAAGTTCGCCTTGATCGGGCGCGGGATGATCTCGCCCTTCGGGTTGGCCATCAGGCCACGCATGCCGGCGATCTGACGGATCTGGAACCAGTTACCACCAGCACCCGAGGACACCATCCGGTAGATGGGGTTCGTGCGCGGGAAGTTGGTCTCCATCTCCTTGGCGACCTGGTTGGACGCCTGGGTCCAGATCTCGACGAGCTCCTGACGACGCTCGTCGTCGGTGATGAGACCACGCTCGTACTGGGTCTGGACCTTGGCGGCCTTGGTCTCGTAGCCCTCGAGGATGTCCGTCTTGTTGGCCGGCGTCGTGACGTCGGAGATCGCGACGGTGCAGCCCGAGCGGGTCGACCAGTGGAAACCGGCCTCCTTCAGGGCGTCGAGGGACGCGGCGACCTGGACCTTGGAGAAGCGCTCCGCGAGGTCGTTGACGATCGCCGAGAGGCGCTTGCGGTCGACCGGCCGGTTCTCGAACGGGTAGTCCACCGGCAGCGTGTCGTTGAAGATCGCGCGGCCGAGCGTCGTCTCGAGCGTCAGGGCCGGGATCATCCCGTCCTCGCCGACCTCGACACCCTCGGGAAGGGCGTAGCCGAGCGGCGGCACGACGTCGGTGAGACGCAGCTTGATCGCCGAGCCGAGCTGGATCTCGCCGCGGTCGAACGCCATCCGGGCCTCGGCCGGCGACGTGAACGCACGACCCGCACCGAGACCGCCACCGTCGACCGCGTCGGTCAGGTGGTAGATGCCGGTGATCATGTCCTGCGTCGGCATGGTGACGGGGCGACCGTCGGCCGGCTTGAGGATGTTGTTGCTCGACAGCATGAGGATGCGGGCCTCGGCCTGCGCCTCCGCCGACAGCGGCACGTGGACGGCCATCTGGTCACCGTCGAAGTCGGCGTTGAAGGCCGAGCAGACGAGCGGGTGGATCTGGATGGCCTTGCCCTCGACGAGCTGCGGCTCGAAGGCCTGGATGCCGAGACGGTGCAGCGTGGGTGCACGGTTGAGCAGCACCGGGTGCTCGGTGATGACCTCCTCGAGCACGTCCCACACGACGGCGCGGGCACGCTCGACCATGCGCTTGGCGGACTTGATGTTCTGCGCGTGGTCGAGGTCGACCAGACGCTTCATCACGAACGGCTTGAACAGCTCGAGCGCCATCTGCTTGGGCAGACCGCACTGGTGCAGCTTGAGCTGCGGGCCGACGACGATGACCGAACGGCCGGAGTAGTCGACGCGCTTGCCGAGCAGGTTCTGGCGGAACCGGCCCTGCTTGCCCTTGAGCATGTCGGACAGCGACTTGAGCGGACGGTTGCCGGGACCCGTGACCGGGCGACCACGACGGCCGTTGTCGAAGAGGCTGTCGACGGCCTCCTGCAGCATCCGCTTCTCGTTGTTGACGATGATCTCGGGCGCGCCGAGGTCGAGCAGGCGCTTGAGGCGGTTGTTGCGGTTGATGACGCGACGGTAGAGGTCGTTGAGGTCGGACGTCGCGAAGCGGCCACCGTCGAGCTGGACCATCGGACGCAGGTCCGGCGGGATGACCGGGATCGCGTCGAGGACCATGCCGGTCGGGTGGTTCGTCGTCGTCTGGAACGCCGACACGACCTTGAGGCGCTTGATGGCGCGGGTCTTCTTCTGGCCCTTGCCGGTGGCGATGATCTCGGTCAGCGACGCCGCCTCGGCCTCGAGGTCGAAGGACTGCAGACGCTTCTGGATCGCCGCCGCGCCCATGCCGCCCTCGAAGTAGAGGCCGAACCGGTCACGCATCTCGCGGTAGAGGATCTCGTCGCCCTCGAGGTCCTGGACCTTGAGGTTCTTGAAGCGGTCCCAGACCTGCTCGAGGCGCTCGATCTGCTGGTCGGCGCGCTTGCGGATGTTGTTCATCTCGCGCTCGGCGGAGTCGCGGACCTTGCGCTTGGCGTCGGCCTTGGCGCCCTCGGCCTCGAGCGTGGCGATGTCCTTCTCGAGCAGCTGCGCGCGGGCCTCGACGTCGGCGTCGCGGCGGTTCTCGATCTCCTTCTTCTCGACCTGGATCTGCGCCTCGAGGGAGGGCAGGTCGGCGTGACGCTGCTCCTCGTCGACGGACGTGATCATGTACGCCGCGAAGTAGATGACCTTCTCGAGGTCCTTCGGGGCGAGGTCGAGCAGGTACCCGAGGCGCGACGGGACGCCCTTGAAGTACCAGATGTGGGTGACGGGGGCGGCGAGCTCGATGTGGCCCATCCGCTCACGACGCACCTTGGCGCGCGTGACCTCGACGCCACAGCGCTCACAGATGATGCCCTTGAAGCGGACGCGCTTGTACTTGCCGCAGTTGCACTCCCAGTCGCGGGTCGGGCCGAAGATGCGCTCGCAGAACAGGCCCTCCTTCTCCGGCTTGAGGGTGCGGTAGTTGATGGTCTCGGGCTTCTTGACCTCGCCGTGGCTCCACTGGCGGATGGACTCCGCGGTGGCAAGGCCGATGCGCAGCTCGTCGAAGAAGTTGACGTCGAGCACGTGGTTCCTTCTCTCGTAACTCTCGTTAAGTCTTTGTGGTCTGACTGGTGTCTCGTCGACCGGTGGCCCGGGTGCCGCTCACCACGCTCGTGGTGGATGAGCCGGTGGGCGGCACCCGTGCCGGGGTCGGATGGGGTCTGGTCAGACCTCTTCGACGCTGGACGGCTCGCGCCGGCTCAGGTCGATGCCGAGCTCCTCCGCTGCGCGGAAGACCTCCTCGTCGGACTCCTTCATCTCGATCGTCGTGCCGTCGGAGCTCAGGACCTCGACGTTGAGACACAGCGACTGCATCTCCTTGAGGAGGACCTTGAAGGACTCCGGGATGCCCGAGTCGGGGATGTTCTCGCCCTTGACGATCGCCTCGTAGACCTTGACGCGTCCGGGGACGTCGTCGGACTTGATCGTCAGCAGCTCCTGGAGCGTGTAGGCCGCGCCGTACGCCTCGAGCGCCCAGACCTCCATTTCACCGAAGCGCTGGCCACCGAACTGGGCCTTACCGCCGAGCGGCTGCTGGGTGATCATCGAGTACGGGCCCGTCGAGCGCGCGTGGATCTTGTCGTCGACGAGGTGGTGCAGCTTGAGGATGTACATGTAGCCGACCGCGACGGGCTCCGGGAACGGCTCGCCGGAGCGGCCGTCGAAGAGGCGCGTCTTGCCCGAGGCGTCGATGAGGCGCACGTCGTCGCGCGTCTTCAGCGTCGAGTCGAGCAGACCGGTCACGACGTCCTCGGACGCACCGTCGAAGACGGGCGTCGCCACACGCGAGCCGGGCGGGGCCTCGTGCGCGTCGGGGGCGATCTCCTTGGCCCACTCCGGGTTGCCCTCGATCTTCCAGCCGCGCGAGGCGGCCCAGCCGAGGTGCAGCTCGAGGATCTGGCCGAGGTTCATGCGACGCGGCACACCGTGCGGGTTTAGCACGACGTCGACCGGCGTACCGTCCTCGAGGAACGGCATGTCCTCGACCGGGAGGATCTTGGAGATGACGCCCTTGTTGCCGTGGCGGCCGGCGAGCTTGTCACCGTCGGTGATCTTGCGCTTGTTGGCCACGTAGACGCGGACGAGCTGGTTGACGCCGGGCGGCAGGTCGTCGCCCTGGTCGGCGCGGAACTCCTTGACGCCGATGACCGTGCCGGTCTCGCCGTGCGGCACCTTGAGGGAGGTGTCGCGGACCTCGCGGGCCTTCTCACCGAAGATCGCGCGGAGCAGGCGCTCCTCCGGCGTCAGCTCGGTCTCGCCCTTGGGCGTGACCTTGCCGACGAGGAGGTCGCCGTCGCGCACCTCGGCGCCGACGCGGATGATGCCGCGCTCGTCGAGGTCGGCGAGGACGTCCTCGGAGACGTTCGGGATGTCCCGGGTGATCTCCTCGGGGCCGAGCTTGGTGTCGCGGGCGTCGACCTCGTGCTCCTCGATGTGGATCGAGGAGAGGACGTCGTCCTGGACGAGGCGCTGCGACAGGATGATCGCGTCCTCGTAGTTGTGGCCCTCCCACGACATGAACGCGACGAGCAGGTTGCGACCCAGCGCCATCTCGCCCTTGTCCGTGGCGGGACCGTCGGCGATGACCGAGCCGGCCTCGAGGCGGTCGCCCTCGTTGACGACGACGACCTGGTTGTAGCTCGTGCCCTGGTTGGAGCGCGCGAACTTGGCGATGCGGTACGTCTGGTACGTGCCGTCGTCGTTGGCCACCGTGACGAGGTCGGCGGAGACCTCCTGCACGACGCCCGGCTTGTCGGCGCGGACGACGTCGCCCGAGTCGAGGGCGGCGCGGTACTCCATGCCGGTGCCGACGAGCGGCGCCTCGCTCTTGACGAGCGGGACGGCCTGACGCTGCATGTTGGCGCCCATGAGCGCGCGGTTGGCGTCGTCGTGCTCGAGGAACGGGATCATCGCGGTCGCGGCCGAGACCATCTGGCGCGGCGAGACGTCCATGTAGTCGACGTCGTTGCCGGGCACGAGCTCGACCTCGCCGCCCTTGGTGCGCACGAGGACGCGCTCGTCGACGAAGTTGTTCTCGAGGTCGAGCTGGGCGTTGGCCTGCGCGACGACGTAGCGGTCCTCCTCGTCGGCGGACAGGTAGTGGATCTCGTCGGTGACGTGGCCACCCTCGACCTTGCGGTACGGCGTCTCGATGAAGCCGAACGCGTTGATGCGGCCGTAGGAGGCGAGCGAGCCGATGAGGCCGATGTTCGGGCCTTCCGGCGTCTCGATCGGGCACATGCGGCCGTAGTGCGACGGGTGGACGTCACGGACCTCCATCTGCGCGCGGTCACGGGAGATACCACCCGGGCCGAGGGCCGACAGACGCCGCTTGTGCGTCAGGCCCGCGAGCGGGTTGTTCTGGTCCATGAACTGCGACAGCTGCGAGGTGCCGAAGAACTCCTTGATCGAGGCAACCACGGGGCGGATGTTGATCAGGGTCTGCGGCGTGATCGCCTCGACGTCCTGCGTGGTCATGCGCTCGCGGACGACGCGCTCCATGCGGGACAGGCCGGTGCGGACCTGGTTCTGGATGAGCTCGCCGACGGAGCGGAGGCGACGGTTGCCGAAGTGGTCGATGTCATCGACCTCGACGCGGACGTCGATCTCCTCGCCCTTCTTGACGCCCTTCATCGAGTCGCCGCCGTCGTGCAGCGTGACGATGAACTTGATCGTCTTGACGATGTCGTCGATCGACAGCGTCGAGTCGTTGATCGACGCGTCGAGGCCGAGCTTCTTGTTGATCTTGTAGCGGCCGACCTTGGCGAGGTCGTAGCGCTTGCCGTTGAAGTAGAGGTTGTCGAGCAGGGTCTGCGCGGCCTCCTTCGTCGGCGGCTCGCCCGGGCGCAGCTTGCGGTAGATGTCGAGGAGCGCGTCGTCCTGGCCCTGGGTGTGGTCCTTCTCGAGGGTCAGGCGCATCGACTCGAACTCGCCGAACTCCTCGAGGATCTGCGCCTCGGTCCAGCCGAGGGCCTTGAGGAGCACCGTGACCGACTGCTTGCGCTTGCGGTCGACGCGGACGCCGACCATGTCGCGCTTGTCGATCTCGAACTCGAGCCAGGCGCCACGGCTCGGGATGATCTTGGCCGTGTAGATGTCCTTGTCGGACGTCTTGTCGGGCGTGCGCTCGAAGTAGACGCCCGGGCTGCGGACGAGCTGCGAGACGACGACACGCTCGGTGCCGTTGATGATGAAGGTGCCGCGCTCGGTCATGAGCGGGAAGTCGCCCATGAAGACCGTCTGGCTCTTGATCTCGCCCGTCTGGGCGTTCATGAACTCGGCGGTGACGAAGAGCGGGGCGTCGTACGTCTGGTCGCGCTCCTTGCACGACTCGATCGTCTTGCGCGTCTCCTCGAAGCGGTGGTCGCGGAACGACAGCGACATCGAGCCGCTGAAGTCCTCGATCGGCGAGATCTCCTCGAAGATCTCCTCGAGCCCGGACCGGTCCGGGACGTCGGTGCGCCCCTCGGCCTTGGCCGCGGCGACGCGGGCCTGCCAGCGCTCGTTGCCGAGCAGCCAGTCGAAGCTCTCCGTCTGAAGGGCCAGGAGGTCAGGGACCTCGAGCGGTTCGCGAATCTTCGCGAAGGACAGACGCCCCGAAGGGGTCTGTGCAGTGGACATGTTCGTCGCAGTACGCGAGGCAGCCAAGGAGGGTCCTTCCACGGGCCTTTTTCGAATCTTCAGATCCGCGTTGCCGCATGGCTCCGCTCGCGGGACCCGGGGTCAGAACTCGTACCGGATGGCACGGTGGTCAGCCTGACTGGACACGCGGAGAGAGGGCAAGGGCAGCGCAAAGGCCCAGCCTACCTACAAAGGGCAGGAGTGTCCAGCCGGGTCAAGAGCGGAGACGCCTGCCGGGGACCTGCCCACGGATTTCCATCCGTGTCGGCCGCGGCGGCTGCCTGCCACGCTCCCGGACCGGGAGCTCGCGAAGCGAACGCGTCGAATATGACGGTCAACGGGCGGCGCGTCAAGAGCCACGCGCTTCGTGGGCGCGTCGCAGGCCGATTGTCGGCCCCTCGAAGGCCCGTCGCGGGCCCGTCGCAGGCCCGTCGCAGCCGGTCGCGCGGCGTCGGGGAACGGGCGCACGACGGGGCCGGCGCCCGAGTCGGGCACGTCGGACCTGTCCGGCACGGCGCGTCGTCCCTAGGCTGAGCGCAGGAGCGCGGCTCCGGGTACGACCCCGGCTCCGCCCCTCCCCCTCTCGAGAAGGAGATCGCACGATGTCCGACCAGAACCCGCCGGAGCAGGGTGCCTTCGGCTCCCCCGCGCCCGGATCCTCCGGCCCCGGTGCGCCGACGCCCGGGGGCCCCGGCCCGCAGGGCGGCGCCCCTGGCACCGAGCCGGTCCCGAC
>JAEXXY010000186.1 GCA_023451855.1 Actinomycetes bacterium | reverse complement strand
CGTGGCCCGAGGTCGCCCGCAACCTCTTCGCCGACCTGCTCGCGGCCGGTCCGGGGCTCGTCACCGTCTGGGAGGGCCTCGACCTGTCCGGCGTCATCGAGCGCTGGATCCCCGAGTGGGGCATCGTGCGCAGCCGGCCGCAGCGCAACGCCGTGCACCGCCACACCGTCGACCGCCACCTCATCGAGACCGTCGTCGCCGCCAGCGGCATGGTCCGCGACGTCGCCCGTCCCGACCTGCTCATGCTCGCCGCGGTGCTCCACGACATCGGCAAGGTGCCCGGCGCCCAGGACCACGCGGCCACCGGGGCCCAGATCGCCGACATCGTCCTGAGGCGCATGGGCGTCTCCGACGCCGACCGCGCGATCGTCGTGCGGCTCGTCCGCGAGCACCTGACCCTCGTCGACCTCGCGACCCGACGCGACCCGGAGGACCCGGCCACCATCACGGCCCTGTCCGATGCCGTCGGCGGTTCGCTGACCACGCTCGACCTGCTGCGCGCCCTCACCGAGGCGGACGCGTCGGCGGCCGGCCCCAAGGCGTGGAGCGACTGGCGGGCCGGGCTCGTCACGCGACTGCACGACGCCTGCCGGTCGGCCCTCAGCGCCCGCACGGATGGAGAGGGGCCGATCGTCGTGGAACCGATGGAGAGCGTGCCGCTCTCGGCGGAGGCGCAGGGACGCGTCGCCTCCGGGGAGCCGTACGTCACCGTGTCCTCGTTGGGCGGCGCCCACCGCATCGACATCGTCGACCGCGACCGCGCCGGCCTCTTCGCCGACACCGCCGGCCTGCTGGCCGCACACGGGTTCGTCGTGCGCTCGGCCATCGTGCGCACCCTCGAGGGCCTCGCGGTCAACGAGTGGTGGGTCGACTCGCCGGGCAGCGAGACGCCCCTGCCCCAGGTCATCGCCCGCGACCTGACGCGGGTGGCGGCGGGGGACCGGACGCCACTCGGCAAGCTGCAGCGTCGACGCTCGGCGGGGGTGCGCAGCCCCGGCTCGGGGTCGGTCGACTCCACGCGCGCCATGGTCATCAGCAGCGCGTCCGAGTCCGCCACCGTCATCGAGGTGCGTGCCACCGACCGGCCCGGCCTGCTCCAGGACATCGGGATCACGCTGGCGCGGGCGTCGCTGTCGGTGCGCTCGGCCCACATCGCGACCTACGCCGGGCAGACCCTCGACGCCTTCTACGTCACGGAGTTCGGAGGCGGCCAGCTCGCGCCGGCCCGGGCGGCCCAGGCCGTCGCGATGATCATCGACACCTGCGACGCCGACTGACGACCTGCCGGTTCACCCCCGTCTGCCCGGTTCGAGGTATTCGGCGACTCGATACGGTCGGCGATCACCTCGAACCAGCCGGGGCACGCGGCATTCGAGGTGTTCAGCGACTCGATACGGTCGGCGATCACCTCGAACCAGGTGGGGGATGGGCGTCAGTCGAGGAGGCCGGCGTCGCGAAGGTAGGCCAGGACGAGCCGGTCGACGGCCGACACCCGGTCGCCGTCGGCCGACGTGATCCAGGCGAGCTCGTCGATCTCGCGCGACGGCGCGAACGTGCCGGTGTGCGCCGCGGTGTAGCAGGTCAGGCGCACGAGGAGCCCGTCGGTGCGCGCATCAGCCGCAGCCTCAAACGTGCCGACGTGCTCGGCCGAGTCGGCGTCGACGGTGACCGTCAGCTCCTCCTCGAGCTCGCGCACGAGCGTCTCGAGGTCGCTCTCGCCCGCCTCGCGCTTGCCCCCGGGCAGGTAGAACCGCTCCCGCCCGGCGTTGCGGGCCACGAGCAGGCGCCGCTCCTCGAGGTGGATCCACGCGATCTTGTCGATGAGGTCGGCCACGCGCCCACGGTATCGGCGGTCCGAGCACGGCGCAGCGGCGGCTAGAGTTGCCGGGTGTTCGCATCCCTGTCTGACCGGCTGACCGCCACCTTCAAGAACCTGCGCGGCAAGGGCAGGCTCTCGGAGTCCGACGTCAACGCGACGATCCGTGACATCCGGCTGGCCCTGCTCGACGCCGACGTGGCGCTGCCCGTCGTCAAGCGCTTCACCTCGCGCGTGCGCGAGCGGGCGCTCGGTGCCGAGGTCAGCCAGGCGCTCAACCCGGCCCAGCAGGTCGTCAAGATCGTCAACGAGGAGCTCGTCGGCATCCTCGGCGGCCAGACGCGCCAGCTCCAGCTGGCCAAGCAGCCGCCGACCGTCATCCTCCTCGCCGGCCTGCAGGGCTCGGGCAAGACGACCTTCGCCGGCAAGCTCGGCCACCGCCTCAAGGAGCAGGGCCACACGCCCGTCCTCGTCGCGGCCGACCTGCAGCGACCCAACGCCGTCACCCAGCTCGAGGTCGTCGGCGAGCGCGCCGGCATCCCCGTCTTCGCGCCCGAGCGCGGCAACATGGGCGGCCACGACGCCGTCCTCGACTCCGGCGAGGGCACCCGCTCCTTCGGCGACCCGGTCGCGGTGTCGCGGATGGGCATCGAGCACGCGCGCGCCAAGCAGTACGACGTCGTCATCGTCGACACCGCCGGCCGCCTCGCCGTCGACGCCGACCTCATGCAGCAGGCCTCCGACATCCGCGACGCCGTGCAGCCCGACGAGGTCCTCTTCGTCATCGACGCGATGATCGGCCAGGCCGCGGTCGAGACCGCCCAGGCCTTCCACGAGGGTGTCGCCTTCACCGGCGTCGTGCTGTCCAAGCTCGACGGCGACGCGCGCGGTGGTGCTGCCCTGTCGGTCGCCGAGATCACCGGCGAGCCGATCATGTTCGCCTCGGTCGGCGAGAAGGTCACCGACATCGAGGTGTTCCACCCCGACCGGATGGCCAGCCGCATCCTCGACATGGGCGACGTCCTGACGCTCATCGAGCAGGCCGAGAAGGCGTTCGACAAGCGCCAGGCCGACGAGATGGCCCGCAAGTTCCTCGCCGAGGAGGACTTCACGTTCGAGGACTTCCTCGAGCAGATGAACGCCATCAAGCGCATGGGCTCGCTGAAGTCGATGCTCAAGATGATGCCGGGCATGCAGGGCATGCGTGACCAGCTCGACGCCTTCGACGACCGCGAGTTCGACCGCGTCGAGGCCATGGTCCGCTCCATGACCCCGTTCGAGCGCACCCACCCCAAGCAGATCAACGGTTCGCGCCGCGCCCGCATCGCCAAGGGCTCGGGCGTCACGGTCACCGAGGTCAACCAGCTGCTCGAGCGCTTCGGCCAGGCCCAGAAGATGATGAAGTCGATGGCGCGCGGCGGTGGCGGCGGCCTGCCCGGGATGCCGGGCGTCCCCGGCAAGGGCAAGCGCGGCCGGCAGCAGCCGCCACAGCGCAAGAAGAGCAAGAGCGGCAACCCGGCCAAGCGGGCCGCCGAGGAGCGCGCCGCCCTGGAGCGCGCGAACGCGCCGCGTCAGCCTGCGGGCAGCTCCTTCGGCGGCGCCGACGGTTCGGCCGACCCGCTCGCCGACCTCGACCCGTCGAACCTGCCCAAGGGCTTCGAGAAGTTCCTCGGCGGCGGTCGCTGACCTCACAGCCGTCCCCGCCCGCCCGCGCGGCACCAGCGAACTTTCCCCGCCCGGCAGGGATCCGATGGCGCCTGCCCCGCGTCGGAGGCGCGTCCTGACCAAGGTCACGACGGAGGTCATCACGACCACGACCGCGAGGAGACGCGTCCGCCCATGCCCATGACCCGCAAGTCCGCTGCCGTCACGGTGGGGGCGGTGGCGCTCGCCTCGCTCGGCATCTACGGCGCGGTGCAGGACGACGACCAGGACTACGCCGGCGTCTGCGTGGACGAGGCGACGCAGACCCGCGTCGCCGACGACCGGTGCGACGACCACCACGGGGCCGGGTTCCACGGCGGCCACGGGTGGTACTTCGTGCCCCGCGGTGTCGTTGCGCCGGCGATCGGAGCCCGCGCGGCCGGCGGCTCGTTCACCGCGCCGCCCTCGTCGAAGTCGTGGGGGAGCGGGTTCCGGTCCGAGGGTGGCGTCGTGACGCGCGGCGGGTTCTCCGGGCACGGCTTCTCCGTGGGCGGCTGAGCGCGTGCGACGCCTCCTGTCCGACCGGCGCCCCGACTGGCAGCGCACGGTCGAGGGCCAGGGCCTGAGCTACGCCGTCGACCGCGGCGAGGACGGCGCCGCCGTGCCCTACTGGGACGAGTCGGCCTGCTACGAGCTGACCGAGGCCGACGTCGACGTGCTCGAGCGGACCACGGCCGAGCTGCACCGGATGGCGCTGCAGGCCGTCCGGCGGATGGTGCAGGACCCCGCGGTCATCGCCCGGCACGGCCTGCCCGACGGGTCGGTGGCCTGGCTGGCGGCCTCGCTCGTCGACCCCGACGCCACGTCGATCTACGGACGCTTTGACCTGGCCTGGGACGGCGACGGGCCACCGAAGCTGCTCGAGTACAACGCCGACACCCCGGCCGGCCTCGTCGAGTGCGCGGTGTCGCAATGGTTCTGGCTCGAGGACCTGCACCCCGAGCGCGACCAGTGGAACCTCGTGCACGACCGCCTTGTCGAGGGTTGGCGCCGGATGCGGGCACGCACCGGCATCGACACGCTGCACTTCGCCGTCGGGCAGGACGAGCCGACCGAGGACTGGGCCACCGTCGCCTACCTGCGCGACACGGCCCAGGAGGCGGGGCTGGTCGCGCTCGGCACGACGATGGAGCAGGTGGGCTGGGACCACGGCGCGGGCCGGTTCGTCGACGAGCGCAACGTGCCGATCACGCACTGCTTCAAGATGTACCCGACCGAGTGGATGCTCGCGGCGCCCTTCGGGCGTTACCTGCTCTCCGGCGCCTCGGGCACCCAGTGGCTCGAGCCGCCGTGGAAGCTGCTCGCCGGCTCCAAGGCGCTGCTGCCGGTGCTCTGGGAGATGTTCCCGGACCACCCGAACCTGCTTCCAGCCTTCTTCGACCACCCCCACGGGATGGCCGCGTACGCGTCCAAGCCGCTCTTCGGGTGGGAGGGCGACGGCGTCGAGGTCGTGTCGCCCGACGGGATCGAGCGCTCCCCGGCCTCGCACACGGTCGGCCAGCAGCGCGTCTTCCAGCAGTACGTGGCGCTGCCCGATCTCGACGGCAACCGGCCGGTGTTCGGCACGTGGGTCGTCGACGGCAAGCCGGCCGGCCTCGGCATCCGCGAGTCGACGAACCTCGTCACCAACACCCACGCCCGGTTCGTGCCCCACCTCATGACCTCGCCACGCTCGACGCCCGACCAGGTCGCCGCCTGGGTGGCCGAGCCGTGACCAGTCGGCGCCACCCGTCGCCCTCCACGAAGACCACGTCATCCCAAGGAGACCCATGGACCTGCTGACCCATGTCGGCTTCGCGCTCGTCTACGCCGTCGCGGGCCTCGCCGTCCTCGGCGTCGGCTACGCCGCCCTCGACCTGCTGACCCCCGGCCACCTCGGCTCCCACATCTGGAGGGAGCGCTCGGTCAACGCCGCGATCGTCCTGGCGTCGGGCTTCCTCGGCCTCGGCGCCGTCGTGTTCACGGCGATCTGGACCAACGGGTCGTCCTCGTTCGGGGTGGCGCTCGGCTGGACGGTCGTCTTCGGGCTGCTCGGCGTTCTCCTGCAGGCGGCCGCCTTCAGGCTCCTCGACGCCGTGACCCCGGGCGACATGGCCGCGCTCGTCTGCGAGCGGGAGTTCCACCCGGCGTCGGTCGTCGCGGCGGCGGTGCAGCTGGCCGCCTCGCTCGTCGTCGTCGCGTCGATCGCCTGACGGCCGCTGCGAAGGCCCCGTCACCCACCTCGCCCCGATGCTGGGGTCATCCAGCGGGCCGAGGCTGTTCGCCCACGGCGAACCGGTCGACACGGCCGGAATGCCCGCGGGCCCTCGTTCGCTGCACGGGTGAGACCACGCGCGCGTGAGGCCACCCGCGCGGCGCTCGCGTCGGGACGAGGGGACACAGATGGGGATCTTCGAGATGCCGGCGGCTCCGGAGCCTGCCGATGACGACCTGCTCGACGCGTACTCCCGCACCGTCAGCTCCGTCGCCCGCCGCCTGGCCCCGGTGGTCGCGAGCCTCCGGGTCAGCCGGCCGGTGCGCGGTGGGACGGCGGAGGGCGGCGGGTCGGCCGTGGTGCTCACCGAGGACGGCCTGCTGCTGACCAACGCCCACGTCGTCGACCGCGTCGACCGCGGCACGGTCCACTTCACCGACGGCACCTCGGTCACGGTGCACCTCGTGGGCACCGACCCGCTGTCCGACCTCGCCGTCGTACGCGCCGAGGCGACGCTGCCCAGCCCGCCCGCGTTCGGCGACGCAGACCGCCTCGAGGTCGGCCACGTCGTCGTGGCCATCGGCAACCCGCTCGGCCTCGAGGGGAGCGTCACTGCCGGTGTCGTGAGCGCCCTGGGC
>JAEXXY010000178.1 GCA_023451855.1 Actinomycetes bacterium | reverse complement strand
CCGCCCCTCAGTGCAGCACTGACGTCACTTCAGCTTGAAGTTCGCGCTCAGCGAGCTGCCGTCCTGCGTCGTCATCGTGACCTGGTAGCAGGAACCCGCCGTCTTCGGCGTCTGCCAGTTCTGGACGAACTGGCCCGCCGTGGTGTCGTAGCGCAGGCTCGTGCCACCCGTCGTGACGAGCTCGACGTCGTCCGCAGTGCCGCCGTTGCAGGTGATCCCCTTGACCGCGAACGACTTCACCGTGGAGGTGCTCGTCAGCTTGGTGCTGCCGGCGAAGACCTCGAACTTGAGCGGCACCGTCGATCCGGCCTTGACCGTGTTGACGACAGAGCCCATGTCGACCGGCTGGTAGAAGCCGTTGAGCGTCCAGGCGGTGATCGTGAACCCTCCCGACGTGCTCGCGGGGTTGTAGTTCGAGCTCCCTGCGTAGGAGGCAGTGACCCCGAGCGTCCCGACCCCGGTGAGGTCGGTCGTGGCGACGCCCTTGCGGGTGTAGGTGATGGTGACCGGCGCGCCGGCGAGCTCGTCACCGACACCCTTGACGGTGGCGGTGCACGGGTGCGCCGCGCCGTCCCACACCAGGTCACCCGGGCAGACCAGGGTGATGGTGGGCGTGGCCTTGGCGATCGTCAGGACGTCGTCCGCTGAAGCCGGGGCGTAGTTGTTGCTGCCGGCGTAGGCGGCGTGGACCGCGGCCGAGCCGGCGTTGGTCACGTCGGTGCCGGCGTTGCCGGCACGGGTGTACGTGATGGTGACTGGCGCGCCGGCGAGCTCGTCACCGATGCCCTGGACGGTTGCGGTGCACGGGTGCGCGCCAGCGTCGTAGGTGACGCCGGTCGGGCAGGACAGGGTCACCGTGGGCGTGGCCTTGCCGATCGTCAGGACGCCATCCGCCGAAGCCGGGGCGTAGTTGTTACTGCCGGCGTAGCTGGCGTGTGCCGCGGCCGAGCCGGCGTTGGTCACGTCGGTGCTGGCGTTGCCGGCACGGGTGTACGTGATGGTGACCGGCGCGCCGGCGAGCTCGTCACCGATGCCCTTGACCGTGGCGGTGCACGGGTGTGCCGTGGCGTCGTAGATGACGCCGGTCGGGCAGGCCAGGGTCACCATGGGCGTGGCCTGGCCGATCGTGTACGTCGTCGTCGCCGTGGCGCCGCCGTAGTTGCCGGAACCGGCGTACGTGGCGGTGGCGGTGACCGTGCCGGCGTCGGTCGTGCTCCTGTCGTACGTGATGGGGGCGACCGCGCCGGGGATCGCCGTACCGCCGATGCCGTTCACGACGGAGGTGCACTCGTGGGCCGCGGCGTCGTAGGTGGCGTTGCTGCACGTGAGCACGATGGTCGGCGTCGCGGGCGTCACGGTGTAGGTGGCGCTCGCCTGGGCCTTCAGACCGCCGTCATCGGTGTACGCACACGTCACCGTGTGCGGCCCGACGTTGCCGTCGTTGGGCGTGATGACCGGGGTCGCACTCGGGTTCGAGTCCTCGGCGTCCGTGACGGCGCAGCCGGCAGTGGGGACGGCCCCGAACGTGTACGACGCACCGTTGCTGACCCCGGTGACCGAGACCTTGGGCGGCGTGTTCGTCACGCACGACTGCGTGCTCCAGGAGACCGTGAGGTCCACCGATCGCGTCAGCGAGTTGTTGTCCGCGTCCTTGCCCGTGGCGGTGAATCTCACGGTGGCCGTCTGGTCGGTTCCAGCGGTCGGGGAGTTGACCGTCACCCGGAACGAGGCCTTGTCGGACGTCACCGTGTTGTTGTCCACCTGGTCCCAGTTCGCCGGCACCGCGATCCCGGCGTCGAGCGCGGTCACCGCCACGGAAGAGCGGTTGGTGCCGCTGATGGACGCCGAGACCTGAACACTGGACCCTGCCTTGAAGGCATTCGAGGTGTCGTAGTTGCCGTTCCGGTTGATCCAGAGCGCCTGCGTCTTCTCGACTGGGGTGTTGCACGCGATGGATCCCAGCGTCAGGGGATTCTGCGTGCCATTTGTCAGGATGTCGCCGTCCACGACGACGTTGTCGGCTCGGGCGACTGAAGCGCCCGTCGCCAGGAGTGTCAGTGCCGCCGCACAGGCAGCTAAGAGTGAGCGAGCGCGCATGCGCAGATGTCCCCTCGTGCGATGGAACCGGATGCATCCCCCGAGCCGGTGAGACAAAGGTAAAAGGCTGGTAAACCGCATGTCGGAAATTCAGCGATTTAGTGGCGTTCAACTGTCTGAACACCCGATTAATCCTTTATGTCGTTTTTAGGCAATTTACGAGGATTGTCCCATGCAAAACAAAGGACGCGGGTGGCCCGTCCAGGCCACCCGCGTCCCTTGGTTCCCGCCCCCTCAGCGGAGCCCGATGTTGACGTAGTAGGTCTGGCCGTCGTCGAGCGTGACTCCCACTCGCCAGTAGCTGCCGGCCTGCGTCTTGTCGGTCTTCCAGTTGTACTGGTACTGCGTGCCGTCCCAGGTGTAGCTGCCGCCGACGGTCTCGGCTGCCGTGTAGGCCGCCTCGTTGACCGCCGCCGTCGTGGCGCTGCCCTTGACGGGGTTCAGCCACTTCGGTGCGCTGCCTGCCTGGACGACCGCGCCTGCGGCGTTCTTCAGCTGGAACTTCATCGGGATCGCCTGGCCGGCGTTGAACACGCTGGTCGACACGCCCGTCTGGTGCGCCGTGTCGTTGACCGGCTGGAGGAACAGCGCACCAGTTCCGTTGCTGTTGCCGTAGCCGTAGATCACCTTGTAGGTGACCGTGGCGGTGCCCACGTTGCCGGCCTTGTCGGTCGCGGTCGCGGTGTAGGTGAACGTGCCCACGCCGTTGGCCGTGCCGCCGGTCCGGACGCCCGTCGCCGGGGCGGCCAGGCCGCTGGTGGCGTCGGTGGCCGTGGCCGAGGCCGTCGGTACACCGCCGACGACGTACGTTGCGCCGTTGGTGACGCCGCCGATGGTGACGCTCGGGGCGACGGTGTCGACGTTGATCCCGCTCACCGTGGTTGTGCCCTTGTTGCCGGCGTTGTCGACCGCGGTACCGGTGACGCTGTTGGCGCCCTGGGCCGAGACCGTCGCGTCCGGCTGGCAGCTGGCGACGCCGCTGACCGCGTCGTCGCACGTGAAGTGCACCGTCACGGCCGACTTGTACCAGCCAGCCGCGTTCGGGCTCGTCGTCGCCGCACCGGTGATGGTCGGGGCCGACTTGTCGACGAGGACCGTGACCGTCGTGGACGACTCGGTGTTGCCGGCCTTGTCGACGCTCCAGTAGGCGACGTGGTGGGTGCCCTCGCTGGTGACGGTGACCGACGTGCCGGACTGCTGCGGCCCGCCGTCGACCCGGTAGTACGTTCCGGCAACGCCCGACAGGCTGTCGGTCGCGTCCAGACGCACGGTGACGTCTGCCCTCTGCCAACCGCTGGGTGCGGTGGCCGTGGTGCTCGGCGAGGTGCGGTCGATCTTGATGCCCTTGACCGTGGCAGCGGTGGTGTTGCCCGCCTTGTCGCTGACCGACGCCCCGGCCGAGAGGTCGTCGCCCTCACCCGTGATGGTGCTGTCGGCAGGTGCGGGGCCGTCGATGCCCGAGAGGGCGTCGGAGGCGGTCCACTTCACGGTGACGTCGCCGTTGTACCAGCCGCTGCCGTTGGGCGCCGTGGTGGCGGATCCGCCCAGGGTCGGGGCCGTCTTGTCGACGTTGATCCTGGTGATCGCGAACGCCTCGCTGACGTTGTCCGCGGCGTCGGTGGCGGTGCCGCCGGCGCTCTGGTTCGCTCCCTCGCCCAGGGTCATGGACCCGGGGCACGACAGGATGCCGGAGAGGCCGTCCTGGTCGGCGCAGGTGAACGTCGCGGTGACGTCCGCCTTGAACCAGCCGTTGGAGTTCGGCGTGGCCGACAGGCTGCCGGTCACGGTCGGCTTCGTCTTGTCGACGTTGACCGTCGCGGTGTCGGAGGCCGAGTTGCCGGCCTTGTCCGTCGCCGTGCCCTTGATCGCCTGAGCAGCGCCCTCGCCCCGCGTGACGGGTGCGGTGCAGCTCGCGATGCCGGAGCCGGTGTCGGTGCAGGTGAAGGTCACGGTGACGTCGCTGTTGTTCCAGCCGCGGGAGTTCGCGGCCGGGGACTGGCTGTGGCCGATGCCGGGCGCCGTCGTGTCGATCTTCACCTCGAGGTTCTTCTGCGCCTCCATGTTGCCGGCGACGTCGACGCTCCACACCTGGAGCGTGTGCACGCCCTCGGTGTCGATCGTGACGCTGGTGCCGGTGGCGACCGGCTCCCTGTCCAGCTGGTAGCGGGTCGCCGCCACCCCGGACAGGTTGTCCGTTGCGGTGAGTTCCACCGTGACCGACTTGTTGCTCCAGTCAGAGACGTCGGAGACCCGGGTGCTCGGCGCGGTCCGGTCGATCTTGACCGGGGTGCTCTTGGCGGAGGTCTCGTTGCCGGCCAGGTCGCGGACCGACGTGCCTGCGGTGAGGCTCTCACCCTCGCTGCCGATGGTGCTGTCAGCGGGAGACGCGCCGTCGAGGCCCGACAGGGCGTCGGCAGCGGTCCACTTGATCGTGACGTCGCCCTTGTACCAGCCGGCCCCATTGGGGTCGGTGGTGGCTACGCCGCTCAGCGTCGGGGCGGTCTTGTCGATGTTGATCGGACCGACCGTGGCGCTGTCCGAGTTGCCGGCGGCGTCGATGGCGGTGCCCGTCGCATTCTGCGCGGCGCCCTCCCCGAGCGTCGTCGGGGAGGAGCACGCGGCGATCCCGGACAGTGCGTCGGAGCAGGTGAAGCCCACCGTCACGTTGCCGGCGTACCAACCGTTGGTATTCGGGTCGCGGTCGGGCGCGCCGGTGATGGTCGGCTTGACGGTGTCGATGCTGACCTTGGCGTCGTCGAGCTGCGTGTTGCCCGCGTTGTCGACGGCCGTACCGGGCGCCGCCTGGTCGCGACCGTCGGTCGTGACGTCGACAGGCACGGGGCAGGTGGCCACGCCAGAGAGCGCGTCGTCGCACTCGTAGGACACCGTGACCGGCGTCTTGTTCCAGCCGTTGGCGTTCGGGGTCGGCGTGACCCTGTGGCCGATGGTCGGCCTGGTCAGGTCGATCTTGACCGTGGCGGTCTTCGCCGTCTCGACGTTGCCGGCCGTGTCGACGCTCCAGTACGCCAGAGCGTGCTGGCCCTCGGTGCTGATGGTGAGGGTGGTCGCCTTGACCGGGGTGCCGCCGTCGACGGTGTAGTACGTCGCACCGACGCCGGAGAGGCCGTCGCTGGCGCTCAGGCTGACGGTGACCGCGGTGTTGTTCCAGCCCGCCGGTGCGTCGGCGGCGGTGACCGGTGCAGTGCGGTCGATGTTGACCGCGCTGCTGTCGGCCGTGGTGGTGTTGCCGGCCTTGTCGAGGACGGTCGCGGTGGCCTTGAGGCCACGACCCTCGCCCTTGATGGTGTCGTCGGCCGGGGTCGAGACGACGCCGGAGCGGTCATCGCCGGCGGTCCAGGCAACGGTGACGTCGCCCTTGTACCAGCCGTCTCCGTTCGCGGCCTCGGTCGGCTTGCCGCTCAGGGTCGGCGCCGTCTCATCGACGTTGATGCCGCCGACAGTGGTGCTCGACGAGTTGCCGGCGGCGTCGACGGCCGTTCCCTCGATGGACTGGTCGGTGCCCTCACCGAACGTCTTGTCCGCGGTGACCGTGTCGATGCCGGACAGCGCGTCGGTCGCGTCGAAGTGGGCCGTGACCTCGGTGTTGTTCCAGCCGAAGCCGTTGGCTGCCGGGGAGCGGCTGCCCGTGATGGTGGGCTTGGTCTTGTCGACGCTCACCGTCGCCGGGTCCGTCGCGTCGTTGCCGGCGTTGTCCTTCGCGGTGCCGGGGACGGGCTGGTTCTTGCCCTCGGTCGAAACCGTCTGCGGCGCAGTGCAGCTGGCGATGCCCGACAGCTCGGCCTGGTCGTCGCACGTGAACGTGACGGTGACGTTCGTGTTGTTCCAGCCGTTGGCGTTGGCCTTCGGCGCGAGGACGTGCGTGATGGTCGGAGCAGACTTGTCGATCTGCACGGTTACGGTCTTGGGCTCCTCAGCGTTGCCCGCGTTGTCGACCGAGTAGTACGCGATGTGGTGCGTGCCCTCGCTCGTCAGGTTCACGGTCGTGCCGGTCTGCTCGTCACCGCCGTCGAGGGTGAAGTGCGTCGCGTCGACGCCGGACAGCGCGTCGTGCGGCGTGAGCGTCACCTCGACGCCCGAGTTCACCCAGCCGCTGGGTGCCGACACGTCGGTGCTCGGAGCGGTCTTGTCGATCTTGACCGGCTCGCTCGTCGAGCTGGTGACGTTGCCGGCCTTGTCCGCGACCGTGGCGGAGACGGTCTGTCCCACTCCCTCGGTCGTGATCTCGGCGTTCGCGGGCGCCGGTCCGACGAGGCCCGACAGGTTGTCGTCCGCCGCCCAGACCTGGGTGACGCTGGTGTTGTACCAGCCGTTGCCGTTCGGCGACGTGGTCGGCGCCGCGCTGAGGTTCGGTCGCGTCTTGTCGATGTAGATGCCGCTGACGGTGGCGCTGGCGGTGTTGCCCGCGTTGTCCGTGGCCGTCCCGGTGACGCTCTGGTCCGAGCCCTCGCCGAGGTGCTGCGGTCCGGTGACGGTGTCGATCCCGGAGAGCCCGTCCGTGCCGGTGAAGGAGACGGTGACGTCGTCCTTGTACCAGCCGGCCGAGTTGGCCGAGCGGTCCGGGGCGCCGGTGATGCCGGGGGCCGTCTTGTCGATGTTGACCGTCGCCGTGGCGCTCGTGCTGTTGCCGGCGTTGTCGGTGGCCGTGCCGACGACCTTCTGGGCCAGACCCTCGGTGGTCACGGTGGACGGTGCCGAGCAGGTGCTCAGGCCCGAGAGGTCGCTCTGGTCGGCGCAGGCGAAGCTGACGTTGACGTCGGTGTTGTTCCAGCCGTGGACGTTCTGGGCCGGAGCCTGGCTGGGCGTGATGCCCGGCGAGGACAGGTCGATCCGGACGGTGAACGACTGGGCCGCCTCGGTGTTGCCGGCGTTGTCGACCGACCAGTACGTGACGGTGTGGACGCCCTCGGTGCCGATGGTGACGGTCGAGCCCTTGCTCGCCGCCGCCCCGTCGACGCGGTAGAACGTGCTGTCGACGTCGGACAGGTTGTCGGTGGCCGGAAGCCCCACGGTGACAGGGCTGTTCGCCCAGCCGGACGGGACGTCGGTGGCCGTGGTCGACGGTGTCGTGCGGTCGATCTTGATGCCGGCCACCGTCGCCGTGGCGATGTGGCCCGCCTTGTCGGAGACCGACGCGCTGGCAGAGCGGTTGGAGCCCTCACCCGTCACGACGGAGTCGGCCGGGCAGGTGATGACGCCGGAGAGGTTGTCGGCGCAGGTCCAGTGGACCGTCACGTCGCCGGAGAACCAGCCCATGGCGTTCGGGGTGCCGACGATCGCGCCGGTGATGGTGGGGGCGGTCTTGTCGACGTTGACGACCGGCGTCTTGACCGACGAGCTGTTGCCGGCGGCGTCGGTGGCCGTGGCGGTGTCCTGCTGGTCCGCGCCCTCGCCGAAAGTGTGGCTGCGGTCCTGGCTCTTGACGCCGGACAGCGTGTCCGTGGCCGTGTAGGTGGCCGTGACGTCGTCGCCGTACCAGCCGTAGGAGCTCGGCGCCGGCAGGGCGTCGACCGTGATGACCGGCTTGGTCTTGTCGATGCTGACGGACGCGGGGTCGCTCGCCGTGTTGCCGGCGTTGTCGGTGACGGTCCCGGTGACTGCCTGGTTGAGGCCCTCGGCAGTGACCGTGCGCGAGCCGGTGCACGAGGCGACGCCGGAGAGCGCGTCGGAGCACTGGAAGGTGACGGTGACGTCGGTGTTGTTCCAGCCGTCGCTGTTCGCGGCGGGGTTCTGGGTGTGGCCGATCGTCGGTGACGTCTTGTCGATGCCGAACGAGACCGTGCGGGCGGTCTCGGCGTTGCCGGCCTTGTCGGTGCTCCAGAACTCGAGAGTGTGGTTGCCCTCAGCGGTGACCGGGACGCTCGTGCCGGCGGTCTGCGCGCCGCCGTCGAGGCGGTAGAAGGTCTTGTCGACGCCCGAGGCCCCGTCGTTCGGGACGAGGGTCAGGGTGACGTCGGTCTTGTTCCACGCCGGGGGCGCGGTGACCGTCGTGACCGGAGCGGTGCGGTCGATCTTGACCGCAGGGGTGCTCTGGGCGCTCGTGGAGTTGCCGGCCTTGTCGGTGACGGTGGCGCTGGCGGTCAGCGCCGACCCTTCGCCCTTGATGATGCTGTTGGCAGGCGCGGCGCCGACCAGGCCCGAGAGCGCGTCGGACGCGGTCCACGCGACGGTGACGTCGCCGTTGTACCAGCCGTTCGCGTTCGGGACGGTGGTCGGAGCGCCGGAGAGCGTTGGGGCGACCTTGTCGATGCTGATGCCGCTGACGGTCGTGCTGGCGGAGTTGTCGGCGTTGTCGACGGCCGTGCCGGAGACCGACTGGTTCGCCCCGTTGGTGGAGACCACGACGGGGGAGATCGGCTGCGTCTTGACGCCGGACAGGGCGTCGTCCGCGGTGAAGGTCACGGTGACGTCGGTGTTGTTCCAGCCGTTGGTGTTCGCAGTCGGCGTGCGTGACCCGCTGATCGACGGCGCGTTCTTGTCGAGCTTCACGGTGACCGACGCGGTCCCGGTGTTGCCGAGCTTGTCCGTCAGGGTCGTCGAGCGGATGTTCCCCGCCGTCGGTGAGTTGACGCTGTCCGTACTGGGTGACACGGAAGCGACGCCGGAGCCGCCGTTGTCGGTCGCGTTCCAGACGATCCCCACGTTCGCGTTGTTCCATCCAGCCGCGTTCGGGGCGGGCGAAAGGGCCGCGGTGGCGGTTGGGGCCGAGTTGTCGAGCACGTAGGTCGCGACACCCGTCGGCATGCCGTTGGAGTTGCCGGTGCACTTGCCCTGGCCGTTGATGTTCGAGAAGTAGTCGACGTTGGTGCTCTGGAGGCCGTCGCCCGCTGGAGCCGTGAGGACTCGGGTCACGTTCGGGCCGGCAGCATCGACGCTCGTGGCGAACCCCGCCCCCGAGAGCCGGACGCAGGCTGCGCCGGTCGGCCCGGCGACCGTCAGGGTCACCGTCTGCCCCTGCTTGGCGTACAGGACGCCACCGGACGACACGGTCCCGGTGCCGCCTGAGTACGACGCGCCGTTGGTGGCGCTGGCAGATGGTGCCAGCGCCACGAGACTGGCGAATGCCAGGCTCGTGGCGCCGATGGCAGCTAGAAGACGGCGTGCAGGCATGAGTCGGTTCCCTCCCAGATGAAGTCGACGGGTTCGCCCCCGCGAGTCGACGTGGTCAAGTTAAAGGCCGCCGACGAGGTATGTCCGCGGAATCCGAAAGCGCACGAAGCGTCGCTCTCGGATGTGGTAGTCGAAATGTCCGAAATGCGCGCAATCGGTGCTGGTCAGAGTCGGCAGCCGCGTCACTGGAATCGCGTCTTTGCCCCGGTGATCGCAGCCAGAACTTCTGGCAGGCGGTGGCTCGTATCGCCGGCGTCGGACGTGGCGCGTCGCCTGATGTCGAGCTCTGTTGCGGGAGGGAGTCCATCCCTTGAAAGGGGCTCTGGCGGGTGGCCTTCAAGGGGTGGACACACGCAGTAACCGGTCTGGAGTTTGACTCTGCCGCAGCCGATCTCACGAGAATGGTTGCTTGTCGGTGAACCAGGAATGGTCGTGACTCGATGTCGTCCTGAGTCGGTGTCCGGTCAGGAGCCGCCGACCTCTGCGGCGACCTGGAACTGCCGATTCGTCGGGCGATCCTGGTGGCGGTATGGCGTGCGCGCCAAGGAGCGCCGGGACACTTTCGGCCTGGATTCCCGTGCGTTTGCACTTTTGAACGCTGTATGGATCGCGGCAGTGCAACGTTTACAGATTTGAACGCGATCGCCCCCATGGAGTGCGTTTAGGGAATTGAACGCCAAAGTCGCGCGGGCAGGCGGAATCGGCCCTACTTTGGCGGTGTGTGCCGCACGGTCGGCGGCCCCTTCGGTGTCGCCAGGGAATGGAGCCGGACGTGAACAGCCAGCGGAGTGCGGCGCACGCGCCGTCGCGCCAGGAAGGCCGTAGCGCCGCCCGCCCGCGTGGCTGCCCGAGCTGGTGCGTGCAGGCTCACGGGACCCTGCGGGGCGAGGAAGACGCCACCCACATCAGCGGTGAGCTGCTCGTGCGAGGGAAGTCGTTGCGTCTGTGCTCGACGACGGACCCGACCACGCTCGGGGCCGAAGGTCCCTATGTCCTGGTCGACTCGGACGAGTACACGCTGCACGAGGCGGACGCCCTCATCGACGCGTTGACGCAGCTGGTCGACGAGGGGATGGGCCTCACTCGCCGCGAAGGAGTCTGAAGGCGCTCTCGCGGTCCTTGACCCGCAGCTTCTTGAGCACCGACGAGACGTGCACCCGGACCGTCGTCGCTGACAGGAACAGCCGCTGGGCGACGTCGTCGGTGCTCAGCCCCTCGCTGAGCAGCTGCATGACCTCCCACTCGCGGGCGCTGAGCTTGGCCGCCGCGACGCTGGGCCGCCCGAACCGCTTCTTCGCCGGCGCACGGAACTCGTCCATGATGCGGGCCACGAGCTTCGGTGGCATGGCGCCCTCGCCGGCAAGCACGCCGCGGAGCGTGTCGCCCAGCCGGCTCGGGTCGGTGTCCTTGAGGAGGTAGCCGGACGCGCCGGCGCGGAGGGAGTCGAAGAGGTCCTGGTCCTCCGCCGACTGCGTCAGCATGACCACGGCCACCTCCGGCGCCATCCGGACGATCTCCCTGGCGGCCTGGATGCCGCTGCCGGGCATGTGGATGTCGAGGAGTGCGACGTCGGGCCGGTGCTCCTCCACGAGCCGCAGCGCGTCCTGCCCGGTGGCTCCCTCGCCGACGACCTCGCACCCGCCCTCCTCGAGGGCGGCTCGGACGCGTCCGCGCATTCTCGCGTGGTCGTCGGCGATGACGACGCGGATCGTCACCAGGTCACCGCCACGGTGGTTCCCCGACCGGGCGCGGAGTCGATGGCGAACGAGGCCTCCAGGCCGCGGGCGCGCTCCTCCATGCTCGTCAGGCCGTATCCCGTGGACCGCTGCCTCGCGGCTGCCGGGTCGAACCCGGTGCCGTCGTCCTGCACGAGGAGTCGCCGGCCATGCTCATCCCGGGCCAGACGCAGGTGGACCCGCTGGGCCTTCCCGTGTCGGATGGCGTTCGAGACGGCCTCGCGGGTGATGCGCACGAGGGCGTGGCGCTCGTTGTCGTCCGCCAGGACCGAGTCGTCGAGCTCCACCTCGAGGCTCGCGTGGTACCGCTCGGCCACCTGGCGGGCCGCGCGGTGCAGCACGAAGCCTAGGGGCTCGTCGGTGGTGCGGCCCAGCGCGTCCACGGCCGCCCGCGCCTCGTCGAGAGCTCGGTCGCACGCGTCGACGATGCGCTCGCGGGCACCGGGGTCGGAGTCGATGAGGAAGGTCTCGAGGCGGATGTAGCCGAGCTCCTGGATGACGCCGTCGTGGAGCTCCCGTGCCAGGCGGCGTCGGTCGTCGAGAACGGCGGCGCGGGCCTGCGCCGTCCAGTAGTGGCTGATCTCGCGGGCAGCGCCGACGAGAAGGACGACGTAGCAGGCGGTTCGGAGCACGTCGCCGGTGTAGAGCCACTCGCTGTAGAGGGAGGGGAAGAGCAGGTAGTTGAGGCGGGCGCAGGCGGCGAGGGCGAAGGCCGGGCCGAGCCACCAGACCAGCTCGTCCGCGACGTCCCGCGTCTGGCGTCCGCGTCGCGCGAAGAGGACCGACGCGACGGCGAAGCACAGCGCCGTCAGCGCGTGAGTCCAGAGCAGCGCAGGATGTCCCTCGACGACGGGCAGCTGGGCCGAGACGGGCGGGCCCTCCGACAGCGCGACCGGCAGGGCGTTGCGGAACGTCCATGCCACGCTGGCGGCGACCGCGATGGCGGCCCAAGGCAGCACGAGCCCGGCGCCGCGACCGACGCCGGCCCGCCTCCCGCCCACCATGGCCGCAGCCACCACGAGGACCGCGCCCAGGAGCCGGAGCGTCACGGGCAGCCACACGTCGACGCGTCCGTCGTGGACACCGAGGAGGCGCAGCGCCAGGGTGAGGCCGATGCCGGCGACACCGAGGAGGAAGAGGCCGTCTGCCAGCAGCAGGTCCTGCAGTCGTCCGGAACGTGTGTAGCGCCCGAAGACCAGGTAGGCGACGAGCAGGGCGATGCCGCTGTCGACGCAGTCGAGGACCAGGTGCAGCTCGGGGCTGTGGTAGGCGAAGAGCAGGTAGGGCGTGCCGAGAAGGGCCCCCGTGACGGCGATGCCGATGGCCCAACCCGCCACGGTGGGCGCCATCGACGCGTGCAGCGCACCCCCCGGTCCCCGACGACCGGAGCCCCCCTCCTGGCCCATGAGTCGGAGTGTAGGTTCGCGGCTCGCCTTGGTCAGCGCTTTGACCGCCTTGAGTCAAAAAATGGTAAAAAGCGCCGGAGTTGCGGTCGGGCTCGAGGACGCTCGAGCCCGAGGTTGTACGTCAGACGCCGCCATCCGCTGTGGCACGAAGCCCGGCCCACGTCGAGATGGGACGGGCTTGGCACAAGTCGAACCGCGGCGGAGGCGCACGCGTGGAGCGTGATTCCGCGCCGACCGGCCTTCCGGTACGTCGACCGCAAGCGTGACCGCGGTCAACGTCCTCGACTCGCCGGCGGCCAGCCTCCGCACCCGCCGCGGGATTCGGCACGGCGGTGCGGGTTTGCTTGGCAGAGCCGGACGAGGTCGAGCCGGACGAGGTCGAGCCGGCACTGCGGACGCCGGCGCGATCTGGTCCACCAGTCGCCGAAGCATTCGTTGGTGTGGAGGCCGAGCGGGCGCCGAGTACGAGAGCCATGCCCATGCAGTTGGGACGCTGCCGAATCCCCTGAGGCTCACGGGTGCGCCCACCGGGGGTGCCTCCGATTCCAACAACCGCCGCGACGCGTCGCTGCTATCTCGCGCTCTTAGCGATGAAGGCGTGTTGTCTGGGCTTTGGGGATGCCTCAGCGCTCACAGTTGCTCGGGCCGTCTTTAGCGCAGGGCCAAACGGTCTTGAGGGAAGCTCTGCTGCGTTCTTGAAGATGAACATGCCCCCAAAGAAGCTCACGGGCGCCGTCACAAGGACCGTGAGCCCCGTCAGCCCGCTGGGCAGGCCCAGGTGCTGGGCCACAGTCAGTGTGCCCAGCCCACAAAGGTACGCCGTGATGTTGACCGCGCAGATGCCCGCCGCCCTCGCTCGGGTCAGGCTGCGCCGAAACACGAACCGGCTCGCGGTGAAGACTGACAACGCCAATCCGGCGGCGTAGCCCACCGTGTACGCAATGGCTTCGGGCGCCACCAGCGAAAGTGAGCTGGCCACCACTGCGGTCAAGAGCGTATTGCCGCCCCCGGCCAAAAGGAACCGGCCGATGGTGTGCGGAACGTTCACGACGCCTCCCCCATAGATCGTGTCAAATCCGCACCGTACGGCCGAAATGGCTCGCATGTCTGAGGAACCCGCGAGTTTGCCTCTACGGGAAGAACTGCTGGCTGGGGGTCCCCGGCACCGTGAAGACATGAGTTGTCCAGAGGTACTGCGCCCCGAGGCCAGTCGCGATGAGCGCGATCAGGAGCGCGATGGCCGCCGCACGCGAGCCGCGTGTGCGTCTGAGGCTCAGCCCAGGGAACGGCCAAAGTGGAGCCACCGCGAGCATGAAATAGCGGATGGCGCTGGGGCTGGGCCTGCTCGCCACGATCAAGAAGACAGGGTAAGCGATGGACCAGAGCTGGAGTTCCCGTCCCCAGAGGTGCGCTCGTGGACGAGCGTTCACCAGCGCAAGGAACCCCACAACGGCGATCGCTAACAGTCCGATCGGAGTCACGTGTATCACGTCGCCGAGCCAGCCGCCCAGCCCGTTGCTGTTCACGGGCCATGCGGCCTGCGTCTGGAAGAAGGCGTCGCGGCTACCTGTCGTCGCCCAAGCGATCAGCGGCCAGATGCCTGCCGTGGCGAAGACCGCAACTGTCGCAGCCACACCCTTGACGGGGAGTCGATGAGCCGGGCGCTCGCGCCTCTCTTGGAGCCAGTCGAGAAGGAGCACCCCTCCCATAACCAGGCCCAGGGGTGCCGCGACGGGTCGCGCCAGAGACACCAAGATGGCAACGCCGATTGCCACATCCAAGCGTCGACGTGTGAGCGCAGCCATGAAGGCGACGATGAGGAAGAGGGCGAGCCCCTCGGTATAGGCGACTTGCAGGACGGGAGCGCTCATGTACGCCATGACGCACGAGACGAGTGCGGCAGCACCGAACCGGCCCATCCCCGCGCGAACGAGGTTGTAGAGCGCGACCATCGCTGCTGCCCCGAAGACGAGGCTGACCGCCCACGCGCCGTGTGCAAAACCCACGCCTGTCACGGTCATCACGCCTCGCACGAGGAGCGGGTACAGCGGATAGAACGCCCACTCGTTCTGCTGCACATTCCCGTGGTCGTCTACAGGAAGAACCGTCGGGTACCCGTGCTCCGAGATCGAGCGGTACCAGTTCCCGTCCCAGTTGGTGACGACGCCGAAATATCCAGGCGATGCAGGCATCGGAGCAGTCACCGTGTAACCGGGCACCGTGTGTTCGATGGCGATCTGGCGCGCTGCAGCAACGCTGAGGATCACAGCCCCCAATACCGTGAACACAGCCCAGATGCCCAGGGGAACCAGACCGTCCCGCCATGAGGCATGAGTCAGCATCGGGCGACTGCGCACACCGCATTATCGGCACTCGTGTCTTCGGATGCGGACAAACGAACGAAATCGCCACCTCAAGGACGGCTGATCGTAGGGCCTCCCGGTTGGTCAGGCGGCTCATTCGGCGCCTACTGCAGTTCGTCGAGGACGATCTCGCCGATGTGGCGCATGCCGCGCAACACGGCCCAGACGGTGAGGTGGTCCAGGGAGGTGCCGACAGCCGGGTCCCAGTTGGCGACCGCGGCCCAGGTGACGGTGCGCCCGCCGACGGTCATAGCGCCGACGTCTGCGCGCACCCCGGCGTCGGTGCCTGTCTTGTTCCAGACGACGCGGTCCTCGCCGAGCGACACGTGATGCGCGATGGGGTCGAGGCCAGCCTGGTCGACGAAGACGGAACCCACCATCGACTGGTCGACGTTGGCCGAGAGCCACTGCCGGACAAGGCGATCCGGCTCCGGTCCGACCGCTGTACCGTTCGCGATCCTCACCATGAGCGAGCTCAGCTCGTCGGCGGTGCCGGTCGAGAGCGTCGCCGGGTGGTCGTCGGAGCGGACGTCGCGGACCCGGTCGTGCAGCGCAGTCGACCGCAGCCCGAGCGCCGTGGCACGTGCCGCCACCTCGGCCAGGCCCACACGCCCGAGCAGGACGTTGGTGGCGAGGTTGTCGGACACGGCGCCCACGAGCGCGGCGACGTCGATGAGGGGGAGGGTCTCGACCGACAACGTGTGCCAGAGGCCGGAGTCGCCGACCCAGAGGTCGACCGAGCGGGTCAGCGGCTCGTCGGGGGAGAGCTCGCCGGCCGTGAGACCGCGAGCCGTCTCGAGCAGGAGCAGCACCTTGCCGACCGACGCCGTGCGCAGCGGCACCTCGGCGTGCTCGGCAGCGAGGGTCGTCCCTGCGCCGTCGCGCACACACACCGACCACGTGACCCCGCCGGCGTCGGGAAGCTCGAGCTTCATCAGTCCAGGGACCTCAGCCACGAGAGCAGGGCGGCGTTGACCTGCTCGGGTGCCTCCTCGGTGAGGAAGTGCCCCGCGCCTTCGATCTTGACGCAGCGGTAGTCGCCCGGGACGAACGCCCCCGAGCCGTGCGTCGAGCCGGGCAGCACGCATCCGTCGTCGGTGCCCTGCAGCTGCAGCACCGGGACGTGGATCGCGTGGCGGACCCGGCGCATGAACAGCGGCCCGTCGGGGCGGACCGACGAGCGTCCGAGCCACCGGTAGTGCTCCGCGGCCGAGTGGGCGACGAAGGGGATCATCATGGCGTCGCCGTAGCGTTCCACGTCTGCGTCCGTGGGGAAATCGCCGAACGGCGAGGCCCACTCCCGCATCAGCTCGCCGACGTACTCGTGCGACTCGGCCATCTCCCGCTCGGGCACGAACGGGCGCTGGAGACCGGCGATCCACCGCGAGGCGCGGCGCTGCTTGCGGTCGCTCCAGGTCGCGTGGCGCATGATCCGCGGGTGCGGCATCGACAGCGACGCGACGGCCCGCGTGACGTCCCGTCGGAACGTGGGCATGGACCACGAGATCCAGCCACCGAGGCCCTGGCCGACGACGACGGCGTGCTTCTCGCCGAGGGCCCGGATGACGCTCGCGGTGTCGAGCGTCGACATGTACGTGTCGTAGCCGCGGGGTGGCTTGTCGCTGCCGCCGTAGCCGCGCAGGTCCATCGCGGCGGCGCGGAAGCCAGCCTCGGCGAGCGCGACCATCTGGTGGCGCCACGTGTACCAGAACTGCGGAAAACCGTGCAGGAGCAGGACGAGCGGTCCGTCACCCATCTCGGCGACGTGGAACCGCGCGCCGTTGGCCGAGACGTACCGGTGCTCCCACGGACCCTCGACGTTGACGAACGCCGCGTCGACAGGCATGGGAGGGCGCGAGCTGGCGTCAGGCGTCGCGCGAGGCGTCGACGGCGGGGGTGGAGGGGGCGGTCGGCGCAGCCGGGAGGTCCCGACGGTCCCACTCGGGGCGAGGGGCGGGCACGACGGTGCCAGGGTTGGCCATCGCGGCCTTGACGCCCTCGATGGTCTGCTGGGCGTTGGTGATCGCCTTCTCCGGCGCGGGCTCGACGGTCTTCATCTTGCGAACGCCGAGCAGACCGAGGACGGCAGCGACCAACAGCATGAACACGGTGACGATGAGGTAGCCGAGCCAGCGCGGCAGGCCGAGCGCCACGAGGCCCTCGGCGATCGTCGTGAAGATGAAGTACACCGAGTAGAAGAGGATGACCGCGGCCCCTGCGAGCAGGCCTCCACCGACACCGGCCTTCTTGACCTGGACCGACACCTCGGCCTTGGCCAGGGCGATCTCGCTGCGGATGAGCGCCGAGATGTCCTGGGTTGCGGACGCGACCAGCTGGCCGAGGGTCCGCTCCTGCCGTGGGTCCGTGCTCATCGGCTGTCTTCCTCGCTCTCGCTCGGGGTCCACGCGGGACACGTGGCTACCGGTTGTCACCCTACTGCCCGGGCCCATACCCATCACACAGGTGGAGCCTCCGGTGCCTTCCGGTCGTAGATGTCCGGGATGCCGTCATGGTCGAGGTCCTCCGTCTCGCGCGCCTCGACCAGGCGGTAGTGGCGGTTGCGTAGGCGCAGGACGATGGTGGCGAGCAGCGCTGCCAGAAGGCTTCCCGTGAGGACGGCGAGTTTGACGTGCTCGTTGCGGAGCGAGCCCGGGCCGAAGGCGAGCTCGCTGACGAGAAGGCTCACGGTGAAGCCGACGCCGGCGAGGACGGACAGTCCGAAGACGTCCGTCCACGACAGGTCGGGGTCCAGCTCGGCACGAGTGAACCGAGCGACTGTCCACGTCCCGCCGAGGACGCCGATGGTCTTGCCCAGGACGAGCCCGACCACGACCCCGATTGCGGCAGCGTCGGTGAACGCCGCGCCGATACCGCCTCCGACGACGGTGACTCCGGCAGCGAAGAACGCGAAGACCGGCACCGCGAAGCCTGCCGAGAACGGACGCAGCTTGTACTCCATCCGCTCGGCGAGGCTGTCGACGTCGGGGTTCTCCTCCCGCTCCCGGTTGACCGGAACGAGAAGGCCGAGCAGGACGCCTGCCACGGTCGCGTGCACGCCGCTCGCGTGGACGAAGGCCCATGCCAACAGGGCAGGCACGGCGAGGAGGAAGGGGTTGGTCAGCTTGCGGCGCAGCAGGAATCGCCAGGTGCCAAGTGGTACGGCGGCGGCAAGTAGCCACAGGACCTGGACCGACTCCGTGTAGAAGAACGCGATGATGGTGATGGCGATGAGGTCGTCCACCACGGCGAGTGTCAGCAGGAACGAGCGCAAGGCGCTGGGCAGGTGGGTCCCGATCACGGCCAGGACGGCCAGGGCGAAGGCGATGTCCGTCGCTGTCGGGACGGCCCAGCCGTGGAGGGCAGCCGATTGGCCCGGGCCGCCCTGCTCCATGAGGAGCACCGTCGCTGCGTAGAGCAGGGCCGGCAGGGCGACGCCACACGCCGCGGCGGCAATGGGCAGGACGGCCTTGCGTCGGTCAGACAGGTCGCCGGCTACGAACTCGCGTTTGAGCTCAAGGCCGGCGACCAGGAAGAACACTGCGAGCAGCCCGTCGGCCGCCCACGTGCCGAGGCTGAGGTCGAGGTGCAAGGAGCTTGGCCCGACGACGGTGTCGCGCACGGTGGCGTAGGCGTCACGCCAGGGTGAGTTGGCCCAGATCAGCGCTGCAACGGCGGCCGACAGGAGGATGGCTCCGCCCACCGTCTCCTGGCGCAGGATCTGCGCCACGTAGCGGGCGTCGCGCCACGTGCCGCGCCCGAGAATGCGGCTCTTGGAGGTCGGCGAAAGCGGCTCAGGCGCGGTGTGCTCTTCAGGCACGGGAGGCCTCCGGGGTCGTCGATGTGGGACGCCGACCAGACTTCCCGGCACACCGTGACCAAGCGCTGCGCTGCGCTCGCCATCGTCATCCTATCCGGGGCACGTCATGCGATTGTGGGAGCCCTCCGGAGTCGAGTGCGGACGAGTGGTCGTGTGAGTTCTGCCCGACATGTCCGATTCGCGGATTTCCTTGGCCCCGGAGCGAATAGGACCTTTCGGGCATGGGCCCTCATGCCCTGATTGGGCGGTTATCTTGTGCTCAGGGGCAGGGGAACCATCGAGATGGTTTTGGGGGAGCGCATGAGTGAGAAGCCTGCAGGTTGGTACTACGTCGGGGATGGCCAGCTCCGTTACCGCGACGACTACGGCTGGACCGACTTCGTCATGGACACGAACGACCCGCGTGCCCTGAACTGGCCGCCGCCGACGCCGCGAACCATGCTGCAGCAGGTCCGGGATCACGAGGCCCAGATGGCGATGCTCGCCGCGCACAACCGCCACTGGCGCGCACGCTGGTTTCGCCGTCGCGAGGCTCGCTCCCGCTGACAGCGCAGCGCATTGCGGCTCTTCATCCTCGGCGCCAGTGCCCAGGTCGGATCGATCGACATCCCGTCGCAAGTTGACCCGCACTCGCGGCGGCACGCGAGCCCATCCGCAGCCCCGCGCATCTCGCTAGCGCTAGTTGTGATGCCCAGTCACGTTGGTCGAGTCAGTGCGACGACACGATCTGACCTCGTGACAGATGAAGACCTCCCGGTGTGGAGTGGAGCTGTCTGACGGTTCCGTTCCATCAAGGGGAGGTCT
>JAEXXY010000034.1 GCA_023451855.1 Actinomycetes bacterium | reverse complement strand
GGTGCGGGCCCAGCGCGGTCACGTCATCCGGAACCACCGCCACCCAGACGCCGACAGCCGCCCGGACGACCTCGGCCGGGTCACCCGCGCTCACGCGTCGGGGGTCGACCGGGGACCGGCCGCGCCGTCCTGGCCCGCCACCGACACCTGTTCGGGCGCCTCGGGGTCGGCGAAGGCGAGGCGGTCGCGGGCGGCGTGCTCGACGAGCACCGGCACGAAGTCGCGCACCGGTCCGTCGAGGCTCTGGTGCGCGACGGTGACGGCGGCCGCGACGACGTCGGGGTGCAGGTGGGGGAACCGCTGCTCGAGGCGTGCCTGCACCTCGGCCAGGGCCCGGCGTTCCGCGTCGCGGTCCATGCTGCAATGCTCCGGGAGCCCTGCGCCGAAGACAAGCCCTCGGTGTCACCCGGTCCCAGCGCCGGAGCCGACCGCAGGCGACTCATCCCGTCTCGTCCGGCGGTGTCCTGCACCGTTGTCCGCTCCGGACGACCCCGCGGCCGACCGGAGACGGGCGCTGCACGCGGGGAACGGCGCGACGCGTCGACGCGGTGGCTAGAGCACGGGCAGGTCGTCAACCGCTCCGGTGAGCACGACGTCCTCTGCGACGAGCCGCAGCTTGCGGTTGGCCAGGCTGCTGGCCTTGCGGAGCACGTCGAACGCGCCCCGTTCGTCGATGCGGCGGTTCGCCATGACGATGCCGATCGCGGCGCCGATCTGGCGCGAGGTGCGCAGCGCCTCCTCCAGCTGTTCAACCTGCTCGCGGCTCAGCAGGCCCTCCGCCTGCAGCTCGAGGATCAGCTCACGGTCGACGGCTGCTCGGGCCTCGAGGTCGGCGATCCTGGCCCGGTCCTCGTCGGCGCGCAGCCGGGTCTCGTCGACGCGTGCCTCGCTGGCGTCGGCGCGACGGTCATCGCGGTCGCTCTTGGCCAGCAGGGCGTCGATGTCGCCACGGTTGACGTCGACCTGGTGCTCCAGCCGCTCGAGGCGGCGGCGAGACTCCTGGTCCGGTTCCAAGTCCTGGATCCCCATGCCGCCAGTATCGGCAAAAGGGGCCGTCACAGACAACGCGGAGGCCACTGCGTCCGGCCATTCGGGACGCCCCTCCCCCGCGCGTCGTGCGGACGCCGGAGCGAACCGAAGGGAACCGGCGCGGAGCTGCGTCAGGGAAGGAACGCGCGGAACGCGCGGTGGAAGACCTCCGCCCGGGACGCGCCGGGCTGCCGGGGCGCGTTCTTCGTGTCGAGGTAGTCCGTGAAACCCGGCATCGTCTCCGACTCCGCGCGGCTGATCTCGCGGAAGCCCATGGACCAGTCCGGGTAGAACCGCTCCGTGATCTGATCGCGCAGGGCGACCGACACGGAGCGGTGCCGCACGTCTCCCGCGATGCGCCGGAAGGCCTCCTCGACGACGTCGTCGGGACCCTCGAGGGTCTGCACGAAGCTGCCGTCTGCGTAGAGCAGCATTCCGGTGAGGCCGACCCGCTCGTTGTTCGAGCGCGAGTAGGCGAGCAGGTCGACGAGCTGTTCCCTGCCGAGCGGCCCGGTCGAGGTGCTGAAGTACGTCAGGGAAAGCACTCTGCTCCTTCTCGGTCGTCGCGCCGTGCGACGACCCGACGCGGGCGAGGGCACGCCAGCCGGTGATGACGACGAATTCTAGACAGAACGGGCGTTTCGGACGGCGACGCCACACTCGAAGGGGATCGCCCGGCACCCGGCGGCTCGCCGGGGGAGTCCGGTCACCCGGCACGCCCCTCCCCCGCGCGTCGTGCGGACGCCTGGGGGTCGAGGAGCTGGGCGAGGTGCACGGCGGGGCGGTCACGCAGGTCGGCCACCTGGGTGCGACACGAGAACCCGTCGGCGAGCACGACGGCGTCGGGGGCCGCGTCGATGCCGGGCAGCAGGTTCTGGTTCGCGACGGCGAGCGAGACGTCGTGGTGGCCGATCTCGACGCCGAAGTTGCCGGCGAGGCCGCAGCAACCGGCGAGGGTCTGCACCGCCGCGCCCGTCTCGGCGAGCAGGTCGGCGTCGGTCTTCCAGCCGAGCACCGCGTGGTGGTGGCAGTGCGGCTGGGCCACGACCTGCGTGCCGGTGAGGTCGGGGGCGGTCCAGCCCGGCGTCTCGGCGAGCAGCTCCGCGAGCGTCCGGACCCGGGAGGAGACGAGCGCGGCGTCCTCGTCGCCGGGCAGCAGCTCGTGCACGTCGGAGCGCAGCACCGCGGTGCACGACGGCTCGATGCCGACGATCGGCAGGCCGGCGCGGGCGTCCTCGGCGAGCGCCGCCACGGTGCGGCGCAGGATCTTCCGGGCCGAGTCGAGCTGGCCGGTCGTGATCCACGTCAGGCCGCAGCAGACCGAGCCGCTCGGCAGCCGCGGTTCGTAGCCTGCGTCCCGCAGCACGCGGACGGTCGCCTCGGCGACCTCCGGCGAGAAGGAGTCCGAGAACGAGTCCGTAAACAGAACAACGGGTTTGAGCTCAGAGGTGCGCGGGGTGAAGCTGCGCCGGAACGGACGCCTGGCGAACGCCGGGATCGAGCGCCGCCGGTCGACGCCGGCGAGCTACAGGGCCGCAGGCGCGAGGAACGGCAGGGTCAGCGACCGGTTGGCGAGGGCCGGCACGCGCCCGGCGAGCCGCGCCCACATCGGCAGGCGGCCGAGCGTGTAGTGCGAGCGCGGGCGCAGCCGGCCGCGGTAGGTCTGGTGCAGCACCTCCGACTTGTAGGTGGCCATGTCGATGCCGGTGGGGCAGTCGGACGCGCACCCCTTGCACGACAGGCAGAGGTCCATGGCGTCGTGGACGGACGGGTGCGACCACGGCAGCTCGCCCCGGACGACGTCCTGCAGGACGCGGGCGCGGCCGCGGGTGGAGTCCTTCTCCTCTCGGGTGGCGAGGTAGGAGGGGCACATGACGCCGCCGGCGGCCGAGTTGTCGGCGCGACACTTGCCGACGCCGGTGCAGCGGTGCACGGCCTGGGCGAGGTCGCCGCCGTCGTGGGGGTAGGCCATGGCGAGGTTGCGGACCGGGAAGTGGCCGGCGGGGCGCACGTCCTGGTCGACGGGGTCGGGGTCGACGAGCACCCCGGGGTTGAGCAGGTTCGCGGGGTCGAAGGCGTGCTTGATGCCGCCGAAGAGGGCGATGGCGTCGGGCGAGTACATGTGCGGGAGGAGCTGGGACCTCGCCCGGCCGTCGCCGTGCTCGCCGGAGAGCGACCCGCCGAACCCACCGACCAGCCGGGCCGACTCGGTGAGGAACTCGCGCATCACCTTCGTCCCGTCGGGCTGGTCGAGCGGGAAGTCGAGGCGCACGTGCATGCAGCCGTCCCCGAAGTGGCCGAAGGGCGCCGACGTCATGCCGTAGGAGCCGACGAGCTCGTCGAAGGCCGCGAGGTACTCGCCGAGCCGCGCGGGCGGTACGGCGGCGTCCTCCCAGCCGGGCCAGGCCGGCTTGCCCGAGGGCGCGCGGCCCGCAAGGCCGGCGCCGTCCTCCCGGATCCGCCACAGGCGGGCCTGCACCGCCGGGTCGACGACGACGACCGCGTCGTCGGCGATCTTCTCGTCCACGAGGCGTCGGGCCCGCGACGTCACCTCGCCGAGGTCCTCGCCGGCGAACTCGACGAACAGCCAGGCGCGCCCGCGCGGCAGGGGCGGGATGGCGTCGGGGCCGCGTCGGGCGCGCAGCACGTCGATGAGCCGGGAGTCGAGTCCCTCGCACGAGGTCGGCGCGTGCGCCACGACGGCGGGAGCGGCGTGGCCGGCCGCGACGATGTCGGGAAAGCCGAGCGCCACGACCACCCGGACGGGGGCGTCGACGACGAGCCGGACGGTCGCCTGCGTGATGACACCGAGCGTCCCCTCGGAGCCCACGAGAGCCTGGGTGAGGTCGAACCGCTCCGGCAGCAGGTGGTGCGCCGCGTAGCCGGAGACCTGCCGGCCGAAGCGGTCGAACTCGGTGCGGGCCGTCGACAGGTGGCGTCCGATGACG
>JAEXXY010000005.1 GCA_023451855.1 Actinomycetes bacterium | reverse complement strand
GAGCTTGCCGGCTTCAAGGTGACCGACATCGGCGTCCCCGGCAAGGAGCGTCGCGCGATCGTCGGCAAGCCGAACGGCAAGTACAACATGCTGCAGTCGCCGCGCGGCTGGTGCTTCGACTGGCCGTCGGCCGACTCCATCATCCCGCCCACCGTCGGCACCGGCGCCCTCTCGCAGGGTGGCACGACCTTCGGCAACTTCTCCGACGCCAAGATCGACGCCGAGATCAAGCGCATCCTGCAGCTCTCGATCGCCGAGCAGGGCCCGGAGTGGGGCAAGATGGACAAGTGGCTCACGGAGAACTACCTCCTGGCCATCCCGGACAACTACGACAAGGGCAACTACGTCTTCGGCACCAAGGTGAAGAACGTCGTGAACAACCCGAACAAGGGCATGCCGGAGATCACCCAGATCTGGCTCGACCAGTAAGTCGGTGACGACGGCGCCCTCCCGTTGGGGCGCATGATCTGAACCGATTGCCGTGGTGGGGGCCCGGGCTCGTCCCGGGTCCCCACCATCGGTGCCACCCGTGCTGGAAGGTATCCATCCGTGCTCACGTACATCCTCAGGCGACTCGCCCTCGCCGTGAGCGTCGTCCTGGCGACCCTGGTGTCGACGTTCCTCCTCTTCTTCGCCGCGCCGTCGGACCCGGCGCTGGCGCTGTGCCCCGACACCAAGTGCCCGCCGGCACGCCTCGAGGCCATCCGGACCAACCTCGGTCTGAACAAGCCGCTGCACGAGCAGTTCACCGACTACTTCTCAGGGCTCTTCGTCGGGCGCGACTTCGTCTACGCCGGCGACCAGGTGCACTGCGGCGCACCCTGCCTCGGCTACTCGTTCGTCACGCGCCAGTCGGTCAACACCGAGCTGTTCTCGCGCTTCCCGAACACCGTGGTCCTCGCGGTCATGGCCGCCGTCATCTTCCTGACGGTCGGCATCACGCTGGGGATCCTCGCCGCGGTGCGACGCGGCACGTCGTCCGACCGCGGCATCGTCGGTGTCTCGCAGGTCATCGGCGCGATCCCGTACTACATCCTCGCGCTCCTCGTCGCCCTCTACCCGGTGACCCTGTGGCACGTCCTGCCGCAGTACACGTCGATCTCCTCAGGAGTCGGCCCCTACATCGCGGGCATGCTGGCGCCGGCCCTGATCCTCGGGCTCGTGACGTCCACGACGTACGTGCGCTACACCCGCAACTCCATGCTCGAGTCGCTGTCGATGGACTACATCCGCACAGCGCGCTCCAAGGGCATCGGTGAGCGCCGCGTCCTCGTCCGGCACGGCTTCCGCGCTGCGATGAGCCCGATCCTGACGATCCTCGGCCTCGACATGGCGGCCCTGCTGACCGGAACCCTCATCACCGAGCAGATCTTCGGCGTCGACGGCATCGGCAAGCGCACCATCACGGCCTTCCGGGCCGACGACCTCCCCGTGATCATGGGCAGCGTCCTCATCTCGGCCGTCATCGTCGTCATGATGAACCTCATCGTCGACATCGGCTACTCGTTCATCGACCCGCGAGTGAGGCTCTCGTGACCACGACCGCGCCCACCATCCAGACCCAGTCCGCCGAGGCCAAGAACGCCGGCGACGTCGTCCTCGACGTCAACGACCTCACGGTCCGGTTCCCGACCGAGGAGGGGGTCGTCAAGGCCGTCTCCAACCTGACCTACCAGGCCCGTCTCGGCCGCACGCTGGCCATCGTCGGTGAGTCGGGCTCGGGCAAGTCGGTGTCGAGCATGGCCGTCCTCGGCCTGCACAACCCGAAGCGCACCGAGATCACCGGCAGCATCAAGCTCGACGGCCTCGAGCTCGTCGGGGCTTCGCGCCAGACCTTCCAGCAGATCCGCAGCACCAAGGCCGCGATGGTCTTCCAGGACCCGCAGTCCTCGCTGCACCCGTTCCACAAGGTCGGCAAGCAGATCGCCGAGGCCTACGCCGCGCACCACAGCGTGAGCAAGCAGGTCGCCGCCAAGCGCGCCGTGGAGATGCTCGACCTCGTCGGCATCCCCAACCCGCAGCGCCGGGCCAACTCCTACCCGCACGAGTTCTCCGGCGGCATGCGCCAGCGCGCCATGATCGCCCTCGGCCTCGTCAACAACCCGAAGCTGCTCATCGCCGACGAGCCGACGACCGCCCTCGACGTCACGGTCCAGGCGCAGATCCTCGACCTCGTCAACGACCTGCAGAAGGAGTTCGGCTCCGCCGTCATCCTCATCACCCACGACCTCGCCGTCGTGGCCGAGACCGCCGACGACATCCTCGTCATGTACGCCGGTCGCGGCGTCGAGAAGGGCGATGCCAAGGAGGTGCTGGCCCAGCCGTCGCACCCCTACACCTACGGCCTGCTCCAGTCGGTGCCCTCCCACTCGGAGGACCTCGACCAGCTCTCGACGATCCCGGGCTCCCCGCCGAGCCTGCTCGCCCTGCCCTCGGGCTGCTCGTTCCACCCGCGCTGTGCGTTCAAGGACCAGGTCGACGGCGACGCGTGCTTCACGCAGCTGCCCGAGTTCCGCCCGACGCCGGGCCTGTCCAACCGCCAGATCCGTTGCCACCTCGCCGACCCGGTGGCCACCCTGCAGAGCGCCGAGGGAGCACGATGACCGACCAGCCGCTGCTGAAGGTCACCGACCTCCAGCGCTACTTCCCGTTCCGCGAGGTCCAGGGCCTGCGCATGGTCAAGGCGACGGTCAAGGCCGTCGACGGCATCAGCTTCTCGGTCAAGCAGGGCCAGACGCTCGGCCTCGTCGGCGAGTCCGGCTGTGGCAAGTCGACGACCTCACGCCTGGTGACGCGCCTCGACGAGCCCACCGGTGGCACCGTGGAGTTCGAGGGCCGAGACATCACGCACCTCAAGGAGAAGGACCTCCGGTCCATCCGCCGCGACGTGCAGATGATCTTCCAGGACCCGTACTCCTCGCTGAACCCGAGGCACACGGTCGGCTCGATCCTCACGACGCCGCTCAAGGTGCACGGCCTGCACAAGGGCAAGGAGAAGGCCCGCGTCCAGGAGCTGCTCGAGCTCGTCGGCCTCAACCCCGAGCACATCAACCGCTACCCGTCGGAGTTCTCCGGCGGCCAGCGCCAGCGCATCGGCATCGCCCGTGCACTGGCCGTCGAGCCGAAGCTCATCATCGCCGACGAGCCGGTCTCGGCCCTCGACGTGTCGATCCAGGCCCAGGTGATGAACCTGCTCACGAAGCTGCGCGACGAGCTCGACCTCGCGTTCATCTTCGTGGCCCACGACCTCGGCGTGGTGCGCCACTTCTGCGACCAGGTCGCGGTCATGTACCTCGGCAAGGTCGTCGAGTACGGCGACAAGAAGAAGATCTACGAGGCCCCGGAGCACCCGTACACGCAGGCGCTGCTGTCGGCTGCCCCCGACATCAACGTGGCTCGCGGCATCGCCCCCAAGGAGCGCATCCGCCTCGTGGGCGACGTGCCGAGCCCGATCGACCCGCCGAGCGGGTGCCGGTTCCGGACGCGCTGCTGGAAGGCCCAGGACATCTGCGCCACCCAGGAGCCGCCGCTCGTCGCCTCCGAGGCGGACCTCGCCGGGCGCACCAAGCGCGAGGCCGGTCTGCACCGGCAGGCGTGCCACTTCCCCGAGGTCAAGACCGACCTCGTGGCCGAGGTGGAGCCCGTCTGACCCGACGCGTGCCCCGCGCCAGCGCAGAGAGTGCCCACTCGACCGAACGCGTCGTCGAGTGGGCACTTTCTCGTTCTCGGCCACGCGGCCGCTCCACCCGGCCCGCTCCACCCGGCCCGGTGGGTGTGGTGTCGGGGGCGGGAACGCGGTGGGACCGGTGCCGCACCGTCCGTTAGGGTTGTCCAGATGGCGCGATCTCCGCGCCGACGACCCGAAGGACGGATGGATCGTGGCCCGAGCGGCACGCACGGTGGTCCAGGCCCGGGTGAGCGCGCGTCAGCGTCGAGCTCCCCGGGGGCCAGTCGCGCCCTGGTGAGGCGCCGGGCTGGCCCCGCCCCGACCTGCCCTGACCCCGACCGTCACCCGCCCCGTGAGGCGTGGCGACGACCCGGACCACTTTCGACCCAAGGACTGACGCATGGAAACCGCTGAGATCAGGCGTCGTTGGCTCTCGTACTTCGGCAGCCGCGGCCACACGATCGTGCCGAGCGCGCCGCTCGTGCACCAGGACCCGAACCTGCTGTTCGTCAACGCCGGCATGGTGCCGTTCAAGCCGTACTTCCTCGGCCAGGAGACGCCGCCCTTCAGCCGCGCCACGAGCGTGCAGAAGTGTGTGCGCACCCTCGACATCGAGGAGGTGGGCAAGACCACCCGCCACGGCACGTTCTTCCAGATGAACGGCAACTTCAGCTTCGGCGACTACTTCAAGGAAGGCGCCATCGAGCTCGCGTGGGAGCTCATCACGAGCAGCCAGGCCGACGGCGGCCTCGGCTTCGAGGAGAAGGACCTCTACGCGTCCGTCTACCACGAGGACACCGAGGCGATCGCGATCTGGAAGAAGGTCGCGGGCCTGTCCGACGACCGCATCGTGCGGCTCGGGCGCAAGGACAACTACTGGAACATGGGCGTGGCGGGTCCCGGCGGCCCGTGCTCGGAGATCCTCCTCGACCGCGGCCGCGAGTACGGCGCCGACGGCGACTGGGAGGCGGGCGACCGGTACCTCGAGTTCTGGAACCTCGTCTTCATGCAGTACGAGCTGGCGAACGTGCGGTCGAAGGAGGACTTCGACATCGTCGGTGAGCTGCCGAAGCGCAACATCGACACCGGCATGGGCCTCGAGCGCGTCGCCTTCCTGCTCCAGGGCGTCGACAACATCTACGAGACCGACGAGGTCTTCCCGGTCATCTCCGCGGCCGAGGACCTCACCGGCCGGCGGTACGGCGCCCAGCACGAGGACGACGTCCGGTTCCGGGTCGTGGCCGACCACGTGCGCAGCTCGCTCATGCTCATCGGCGACGGCGTCGTGCCGGGCAACGAGGGCCGCGGCTACGTGCTGCGCCGCCTGCTGCGTCGCGCGGTCCGCTCGATGCGCCTGCTCGGTGTCGACGCGCCGACGCTCGATCACCTGCTGCCGGTCAGCATGGAGCGGATGAAGGCGTCCTACCCCGAGCTCGAGACCGACTTCCGTCGCATCAGCCAGGTCGCGTACGCGGAGGAGGAGGCGTTCCGGCGCACCCTCAGCTCGGGCACGACGATCCTCGACACTGCGGTCGCCAAGGCGAAGTCGTCGGGCTCCTCGACGCTCGGCGGCTCGGAGGCGTTCGCGCTGCACGACACGTACGGCTTCCCGATCGACCTCACCCTCGAGATGGCGGCCGAGCAGGGTCTGCAGGTCGACGAGGCGGGCTTCCGTCGCCTGATGGGCGAGCAGCGTGACCGCGCGAAGGCCGACGCCCGGGCGAAGAAGAGCGCGCACGGCGACACCTCGGTGTACCGCCAGCTCGCCGACACGCTCGGCCGCGACGTCGAGTTCACCGGCTACGACCAGGTCCTCACCGACACCACGCTGCGTGGCATGCTCCGCGACGGCGTCGCGATCGAGCGCGCCGAGGCCGGCGACGACGTCGAGATCGTCCTGGACCGCACGCCGCTCTACGCCGAGTCCGGTGGCCAGCTGGCCGACCACGGCCGGATCCGCCTCGCGAACGGCGCGCTGCTCGAGGTCAAGGACGTCCAGCGCCCCATCACCGGCCTCGTCGTGCACCGCGCGACGGTGCTCGAGGGCGAGGCCGCGGTCGGGCAGGAGGCCGAGGCGGAGGTCGACGTGCTGCGCCGGCGCTCCATCTCGCGGGCGCACACGGCCACGCACATGGTCCACCAGGCGCTGCGCGACGAGCTCGGCGACACCGCGACCCAGGCCGGTTCGGAGAACTCGCCCGGCCGGCTGCGCTTCGACTTCCGCTCGCTGCAGGCGGTCCCCGCCGAGGGGCTGGCGCAGATCGAGGCGCGGATCAACGGCTTCCTCCTCGAGGACCTCCCCGTGACCGCCGACATCATGAACCTCGACGCGGCCAAGAAGCTCGGCGCGATGGCGCTCTTCGGCGAGAAGTACGGCGAGCGGGTGCGCGTCGTGTCGATCGGCGACTGGTCGCGCGAGCTGTGCGTCGGTACGCACACGCCGCGCATCGGCCAGATCGGTGTCGTCAAGCTGCTCGGCGAGGCCTCCATCGGCTCGGGCGTGCGCCGCGTCGAGGCCCTCGTCGGTGCCGACGCGTACACGCACCTCGCGCGTGAGGCCGCGATCGTCAGCCAGCTGACCGACACGCTCGGCGTGCGTCGCGACGAGCTGCCCGACCGCATCGGCGGGATCCTGTCGCGTCTGCGCGACGCCGAGAAGGAGATCGCGGCGGTCCGCCAGGCGCAGGTGCTCGGTGCGGCCGCGAGCCTCGTGGCCTCGGCGCGCGACATCGCCGGGGTGACGTTCGTCAGCCACGACGCCGGTGCCGGCGTCGGTGGCGACGACCTGCGGGCGCTCGTCACCGACGTCCGGTCGCGCCTCGGCAACGACCGCCCGGCGCTCGTGTCCATGGCGGCCGTCGCGAACGAGCGTCCCGTCGTCATCGTCGCGACGAACGAGCGGGCCCGCGAGGCCGGCCTCAAGGCGGGCGCCTTCGTCAAGCTGGCGGCCCAGACGCTCGGTGGTGGCGGCGGGGGCCGCGACGACCTCGCGCAGGGTGGCGGGACCGATGCCTCCAAGGTGTCGGCGGCGCTCGGTGCGGTCGAGGACGCGCTGCGGAACCGGGGCACCAGCCAGTGACGAACGCCGGCGCACGCCCCGGAGTTCGCGTCGGCGTCGACGTGGGCCAGGCCCGCGTCGGCGTCGCCGCATCCGACCCGTCGGGGACGTTCGCCCACCCCGTCGAGACGCTGCCGCGCGACCTCGACGGGAACACTGACGTCGAGGCGCTGGCGGCGATCGTCGCCGACCTCGGCGCGGTCGAGGTCGTCGTCGGGCTGCCCCGACTGCTCTCGGGCCAGGAGGGGGAGGCCGCGCGACTCGCTCGTGCATACGCGTCCCTGCTGGCCGCACGGCTGGGTACGGTGTCGGTGCGTCTCGTCGACGAGCGCTTGACCACCGTCGACGCGCACCGGAGACTTCGCGACAGCGGGGTCCCCGGTCGCGGTCAGCGGGCGGTGGTCGACCAGGCCGCTGCGGTGCTGATCCTCCAGTCGGCCCTCGACACCGAGTCGGCCCAGGGCCGACCACCGGGTGAGACCGTCTCGCCCGGCGGACGACGGAAGAAGGAACGCCGACGATGAAGGAGCACCTGGAGTCGTCCATCTTCGGCGACCACGACGACCAGTTCGCGCTCGACGAGACGGCACCCGGCCAGCACGACGACTCGCGGGCGACAGGCGCCGGACGCCCGGGCGGGGCCGGTGTCCCGATGACCCGTCGCGAGATGCGCGAGGCCGAGGAGGCCGCCCGCCGGGGCGGTCGTCGCCGCAAGCGCGGGGCGACCCCGCCACCTGCGCCGGTGGCGCCGAGCGAGCCCGTCGAGCCGGTCGAGACGGCTGGCAAGCGGCGGGGCAAGCCCTCGGTGCTGCGCCGGATCGTCGTCATCGTCCTCGCCCTCGGGCTGATCGGCGGCGGCGTCGCCGTGGCCTACAAGGCGCTCAAGCCCGTCGTCGAGGACATCTTCGAGGCCAACGACTACCCGGGCCCGGGCACGGGCGAGGTGCAGGTCACCGTCGAGGACGGCCAGGGCGGCAGCGCGATCGCCAAGACGCTCGTCGAGGACGACGTCATCAAGTCGACGAAGGCGTTCATCGAGGCGGCCAACGCCAACCCGAAGAGTGCCGGCATCCAGCCGGGCATCTACACGCTGAAGAAGCAGATGACCGCGGCCGACGCGCTCGCGGTCCTCGTCGACCCCAAGAACCGCAACATCACCCGCGTCACGATCCCGGAGGGCCTCTGGGCCGACGAGGTCTACGCACGCCTGTCGAAGGGGTCCGGCATCCCCGTCGCTGACTACCAGGCCGCCGCCAAGAAGGTCGACGAGCTCGGCCTGCCGCCGTCGGCCAAGGGCAACATCGAGGGCTACCTCTTCCCGGCCAGCTACGAGTTCGGGTCCAAGTCGACGTCGCTCGACCAGCTCAAGGAGATGGTCGCGGAGTCGACCAAGCGCCTCGACACCCTCGGCATCGCGCCGGACCAGATGGAACGCGTCGTCACTGTCGCGAGCCTCGTCGAGGGCGAGGCCCAGACCGAGGACGATCAGGCCAAGGTCGCGCGGGTCATCGAGAACCGTCTTGCGAAGAAGATGTCGCTCGGCCTCGACTCGACGGTCAACTACATCTTCAAGAAGCGCGGCGTGCCGACGCAGGACATGCTCGACAGCGACAGCCCGTACAACACGCGTCGTTTCCCCGGTCTGCCGCCCGGCCCGATCGCGAGCCCGGGGGAGAAGGCGCTGCAGGCCGCGGCGTCCCCGGCCCAGGGCGACTGGCTGTACTTCGTCACCGTCAACCTCGCCACGGGCGAGACGAAGTTCGCGTCGACCTATGAGGAGCACCAGCGCAACGTCCAGGAGTTCCAGGACTGGTGCGCGGCCAACAAGGGCAAGTGCTGACGCCCTGGTGCGAGGTGTGGGGCAGCCCCATCGCGCACTCGCTCTCACCGGTGCTGCACCGCGCCGCGTACGCGTCCCTCGGCCTCGACTGGGCCTACGGTCGTCGTGAGGTCGATGCCGACGGGTTCGCCGACGCGCTCGCCGGCGTCGGCGAGGGCTGCCGGGGTCTGTCGCTGACGATGCCGCTCAAGGAGGCGGCGCTGGCCGCCGCGGACGTCGTCGACGACGCGGCCCGGTCCACGGGGGCGGCCAACACGCTCGTGCCGGTGGTCGCCGGCTGGTCGGCCCACAACACCGACGTCGAGGGCATCCGTCGGGCCCTCGCCGATGTGGGCGCAGCCGAGCCGGCGTCGGTCCTCGTCGTCGGGTCGGGGGCCACCGCCCGATCGACCATCGCGGCCGTGGCCGGCACGGCCAAGCGCGTCGTGCTCATGGTGCGCGACCGCGCCCGACCCGAGACGCTCGAGCAGGCCCGCGCCGCAGGGGTGCCCGTCGAGGTCGTCGGCCTGGGAGAGTGGACGCCGGCCGACGTCGTCGTCAGCACGGTGCCCCCGGCGTCCGTGACCGGGCTGGACCGGCTGGCGGCACCGGGTGCGTCGGGGCGCACGGTCCTCCTCGACGTCGTCTACGG
>JAEXXY010000482.1 GCA_023451855.1 Actinomycetes bacterium | reverse complement strand
TCCTGGAGCACGCGCAGCGACAGCTGCGGCGCGCTGCGGTGGCCCTCCACGGTCGGCACGACCCGTCAGTCGCCCGCGAGCGCGTCGCGCATCGGGATGAGCTTGGCGATCGACTCGGCCACCTCGGACTCGGGGTCCGAGCCCGCCACGATGCCGCAGCCCGCGTAGAGGGTCAGCTGCGAGGGGTCGCCGGGGGCGTAGGCGCCGCTGCGCAGGGCGATGCCCCACGCCCCGTCGCCGTCGGCGTCCATCCAGCCGACCGGCCCGGCGTAGCGGCCGCGGTCCATGTGCTCGAGCTCGCGGATCAGCTCGACGGCGCGAGCCGTGGGCGTGCCGCCGACCGCGGCCGACGGGTGCAGGGAGGCCGCGAGCGTCAGCGACGACGCGTCGTCGGCGCTCACCGCGGCGACATCGGTGGCCAGGTGCATGACGTTGGGCAGGTGCAGCACGAACGGCGCCTCGGGCACGTTCATCGACGAGCAGTGCGGGGCCAGGGCCTCGGCCACCGAGCGCACGGCGTACTCGTGCTCCTCGAGGTCCTTGCTCGAGCGGGCGAGCGACGCGGCGAGCGCGAGGTCCTTGGCGTCGTCGCCGGTGCGCCGGATCGTGCCGGCGAGCACCCGCGAGGTGATGAGCCCCTGGTCGCGGCGCACGAGCAGCTCGGGCGTCGCACCGAGCAGGCCGGCCACCGAGAAGACCCACGTGTTCTCGTAGCGGGCAGCCAGCCGGCGCAGGATCCACCGCGGGTCAATGGGCCCCGACGCGGTGGCGACGAGGTCGCGGGCGAGGACGACCTTGTCGACCTCGCCGCCGCTGATCCGCTGCACGGCCTCGGCGACCGAGTGCGCGTAGTCGGCCGGCGACACGGCGCCGTCGGCGAAGGCGATGCCGGTGGGCGGCTCGGGGTCAGCAGCCGGCTCGGGCACCTCGGTGGTCGGCAGCTGCGGGCCGGTGGAGATGGTCGTCAGCCACGTGACGCCGTCGCGCCGGCCGACGATCGTGGAGGGCACGACCAGGCGTGCCGACTCGGCCGAGTCGTCGGCGAAGGGGAACGAGCCGAAGCACACGAGGCCGGAGCCGGGTCGGGCGACGTCGTCGCGCACGACGGCGTGACGCGTCACCTCGCGCCACCAGGACTCGGCGTCGTGGAAGCGCTCGGCACCGCGCGCCTCGAACGACAGGGCGACGCCCCAGCCGACGAGGCCGTCGCCGCGGCGGACCCACGAGACGAGCTCGTCGTGCGGGACCTCGGCGGGCAGGTGCTGCAGCAGCGGGGCGTCCGAGGCGAGCGGCACCGACCGGACGACGACCGTCGGGCCCGCGGCGGGGGAGGCCGCGTCGGCGGCCGGGAGCGTGGACATCGCCTCAAACTCTACGACCGCCGGACCCGTGCCCCCGCAGCACCGGGGTGGGGGAGGGCTTCGACCCGGGCTGGGCGCGGGGCGCGGTGGTGCGAGGATGAGCGCATGACCCGTGCCCAGCTCGACAAGAAGCCGGTCGACGTCGCGTCGATGTTCGACACCGTCGCCGAGAAGTACGACGTGACCAACGACGTGCTCTCCCTCGGGCAGGACCGGCTGTGGCGCCGGGCCGTCGTCAAGGCCGTCGACGCCAAGCGGGGAGAGCGCATCCTCGACATCGCCGCCGGGACCGGCACCTCGAGCGAGCCGTGGGCCGACCAGGAGATCGAGGTCGTGCCGGCCGACTTCTCGCTCGGCATGCTGCGGGTCGGCCGGCGCCGCCGCCCCGACATGGCGTTCACGGCCGCCGACGCGATGAGCCTGCCCTTCGCCGACGAGAGCTTCGACGTCGTGACGATGAGCTTCGGCCTGCGCAACGTCGCCGACGCCGGGACCGCACTGCGCGAGTTCCTCCGGGTCACCAGGCCGGGTGGTCGGCTGCTCGTCTGCGAGTTCAGCCAGCCGGTCAACAAGACGTTCCGCACCGTCTACTCGAACTACCTCATGCGCGCGCTGCCGCCGGTCGCCCGGCGCACGTCGAGCAACCCCGAGTCCTACGTCTACCTCGCCGAGTCGATCCGCGCGTGGCCGCCGCAGGGCGAGCTCGCCGCGGTCATCGAGCAGGCCGGCTGGACCACGGTGCGCTGGACGAACCTCACCGGGGGCATCGTCGCGCTCCACAGCGCGACCAAGCGCTGAGGTCGCTCCGACGCGGCGCCGACGCGTGCTCGCAGCGCGCGAGTTAGGCATGCCTTATCTGACAAGGCGGAAATCGCGGGCATAGACTCCGCAGAGTTCGTGAAGATCTTCACAAGCAGGTCGGAAACACCGTGGTAGAGATGAGCAGCACCGGCTCGGCGACGAGCCCTGCAGCGCATGCCGGCGCCCTCTCGGACGCCAGTGCCGACGTCATCGTCGTCGGCGCCGGGCCGGGCGGATCGGCCACTGCCGCCTACCTCGCCGACCACGGCCTCGACGTCCTCCTCCTCGAGAAGTCGGCCTTCCCCCGCGACAAGATCTGCGGCGACGGCCTGACCCCCCGGGCCACCAAGGAGCTCATCTCCCTCGGCGTCGACACGACCGGCTGGCAGCGCACCAAGGGGCTGCGCATCAAGGGCGGCGGCCACACCCTGCAGCTCGACTGGCCGGAGAACGACGCGTTCCCGTCGTTCGGCATGGTCCGCACCCGCGCCCAGCTCGACGAGACCCTCGCCCGCCACGCGCAGTCCCGCGGCGCGAAGCTCGAGGAGCGCACGAGCGTCACCGCCCCGGTGCACGACGCGTCCGGACGCGTCGTCGGCGTCACGGCCAAGAAGGTCGACGACCGCGGCCGGGCCACCGGCGAGACCGTCACCTACCGCGCGCCCGTCGTCGTCGCGAGCGACGGCGTCTCGAGCCGCCTCGCCACTGCCGTCGGCCGGCACAAGCGCGAGGACCGCGTCATGGGCGTCGCCGTCCGCGCCTACTACACGACGCCCAAGCGCGACGACTACCTCGAGAGCCACCTCGAGCTGTGGACCCGCGACGACGCCGGCAACCGCATCCTCATGCCGGGCTACGGCTGGCTCTTCCCGCTCGAGGACGGCCGCACCAACGTCGGCCTCGGCACCCTCGACACGACGGCCGCCTTCCAGCAGACGGACTACAAGGACGTCATGCGCAAGTGGGTGCAGGACATCTCGCCCGAGTGGCAGCTCGAGCACGACGAGTCAGCCGGCCCGATCCGTGGCGCCGCGCTGCCCATGGGCTTCAACCGCAGCCCGCTCTACGCCGACGGCCTCGTGCTCGTTGGCGACGCCGGCGGCATGGTCAACCCGTTCAACGGCGAGGGCATCGACTACGCCCTCGAGGCCGCCCGCATCGGCGCCGAGCTCATCGCCCAGGCGCACGCGCGCCCCGACGACGCCGGCCGCGAGCGCGTCCTCGCCAGCTACCCCAAGGTCATGAAGGACGAGCTCGGTGGGTACTTCACCCTCGGTCGCTGGTTCGCCCACGCCATCGGCAACCCCGAGGTGATGCGGCTCGCGACGAAGTACGGCCTGCCGCGCACCAAGCTCATGCCGTTCCTGCTCAAGATCATGGCCAACCTCGCCGACCCGAGGGCCAAGGCCCCGAGCGACCGCATCATCACCGCCCTGTCACGACTGGCGCCGGACGCATGAGCCACCCCGCTGCCGGGCGCCTTGTGACGCCGAGCACAATCGTTCCCGACGCCCCTAGGATGGGTGCGCCGCGCATCTGCCGTGACGCCCTCCTCGACGGACCACCCGGTCAGCACGACCACCGCCCCGTCGACACGCACGACCGAAAGGCAAGTGACCTCGGATGAACTCGTACGTCCCGATCCTGTTCATGCTGGGTCTCGGCTTCGCGTTCGCGGCCCTGTCGGTGTTCACGTCCCTGGTCGTGGGCCCGAAGCGCTACAACCGCGCCAAGCTCGAGGCCTACGAGTGTGGCATCCAGCCCACGCCCCATGCGGCCGGCGGCGGACGCGTGCCGATCAAGTACTACCTGACGGCGATGCTCTTCATCATCTTCGACATCGAGTCGATCTTCCTCTACCCGTTCGCGGTGGCCTTCAACAAGCTCGGCCTCTTCGCGCTGGTCGAGATGGTCCTGTTCATCCTCACGGTGTTCGTCGCGTACGCGTACGTGTGGCGCCGCGGCGGCCTCGAGTGGGACTGACCGCACGGTCGGGTCACCCGGGACGACAGCAGCAGCAAGGTAAGGAGTAAGCAATGGGTCTGGAAGAGAAGCTGCCCGCAGGGTTCCTGCTCTCCACCGTCGAGGGCCTCGCCGGCTACATGCGCAAGGCCTCGATCTGGCCCGCGACGTTCGGCCTGGCCTGCTGCGCCATCGAGATGATGGCCGTCGGCACGCCCGACTACGACATCGCCCGGTTCGGCATGGAGCGCTTCTCGGCGACGCCGCGCCAGGCCGACCTCATGATCGTCGCCGGCCGCGTCAGCCAGAAGATGGCCCCGGTCGTGCGCCAGGTCTACGACCAGATGCCCAATCCCAAGTGGGTCATCTCGATGGGCGTCTGCGCCAGCTCGGGCGGCATGTTCAACAACTACGCGATCGTCCAGGGCGTCGACCACGTCATCCCGGTCGACATCTACCTGCCGGGCTGCCCGCCACGGCCGCAGATGCTGCTCAACGCGATCATCGAGCTGCACCACCAGATCGAGACCTCGCCGCTCGGTGTCAACCGCGAGGAGGCGGCCCGCGCCGCCGAGCAGGCCGCCCTGTCCGCCACCCCGACGCACCAGATGAAGGGGCTGCTCGCATGAGCGGGGAGAACAAGGACGGCGTCAACGCCGACACCACCAAGGACCAGACCTCCGGCATCACGCCCGGCGAGATCGAGCTGGCCCAGGAGGGCACGGCCAGCGGCCCGCAGGTCGTCGGCATGCGCCGTGGCATGTTCGGCCCGACCCAGGGCGGCGACACCACCGGCTACGGCGGCCTGCGCCGTCCGATCCTCGTCGCCGGCGCCTCCGAGCGCCCCTACGGCGGCTACTTCGACGAGATCGCCGACAACCTCGAGCGCGGCCTCGTCGGCGGCACCGCCTCCTACGCCGAGGCCGTCGCGAGCGTCGTCATCGACCGCGGAGAGATGACCATCCACGTGCGCCGCGAGCACCTGCTCGCCGTCGCGCGCGTGCTGCGCGACGACGCGTCGCTGCGCTTCGAGATCGTCACCGGCGTCTCCGGCGTGCACTACCCCAACCGCACCGGCGAGGAGCTGCACGCGGTCTACCACTTCCTGTCGATCACCCACGGCGGCAGGCGGATCCGTGTCGAGGTCTCGTGCCCCGACGACGACCGGCACATCCCGTCCATCGTCTCGGTCTACCCGGCCAACGACTGGCACGAGCGCGAGACGTGGGACATGTTCGGGATCGAGTTCGACGGCCACCCGGCCCTGACCCGCATCCTCATGCCCGACGACTGGCCGGGCCACCCCCAGCGCAAGGACTACCCCCTCGGCGGCATCCCCGTCGAGTACAAGGGCGCCACCATCCCGCCGCCGGACCAGCGGAGGTCGTACAACTGATGAGCACGCACACCGAGTTCACCCAGACCGACGTGCCCGACGAGGGCACCAACGACGTCTACGCGACGTCGGTCGCCGACGAGCAGGCCGCCGAGGGCGCGCACGTCTTCAACGCCGCGGGCGGTGACTGGAACGACCTCGTCGACGAGGCCACCTCGCTCGGCGAGGAGCGCATCGTCGTCAACATGGGCCCGCAGCACCCGTCGACGCACGGCGTGCTCCGTCTCATCCTCGAGATCGACGGCGAGACGGTCACCGAGGCCCGCGCGGGCATCGGCTACCTGCACACCGGCATCGAGAAGAACATGGAGTACCGCACCTGGGTGCAGGGCGTCACGTTCTGCACGCGCATGGACTACCTGACGTCCATGTTCCAGGAGACGGCGTACTGCCTCGCCATGGAGAAGCTGCTCGGGATCACCGACCAGATCCCCGAGCGCGCCAACGTCATCCGCGTCCTCATGATGGAGCTGTCGCGGATCAACTCCCACACCGTGTGCCTCGGCACCGGCGGCATGGAGATGGGCGCGACGACGGTCATGACCATCGCGTTCCGCGAGCGCGAGCGAGTCCTGCGCATCTTCGAGATGGTCACCGGTCTGCGGATGAACAACGCCTACATCCGCCCGGGCGGCGTCGCCCAGGACCTCCCGCCCGGCGCCATCGACGCGCTGCGCGAGATGGTCCCGGAGGTCCGCCGCGGCCTCGGCGAGCTCGAGGCCCTCATGAACGAGAACCCGATCCTCAAGGGCCGCACCGTCGACGTCGGCATCCTCGACCTCGCCGGCTGCATGGCCCTCGGCATCACCGGCCCGGTGCTGCGCTCGACGGGTCTGCCGCACGACCTGCGCAAGCTCGACCCGTACTGCGGCTACGAGACGTACGACTTCGACGTCATCACTCGCACGAGCCAGGACGCCTACGGCCGCCTCCGCATCCGCATCGACGAGATGTACGAGTCGCTCAAGATCGTCGAGCAGTGCATCGACCGGCTCCAGGCAAAGGAGGGTCCGGTCATGGTCGAGGACAAGAAGATCGCGTGGCCGGCGCAGCTCGCGCTCGGCAGCGACGGCCTCGGCAACAGCCTCGACCACATCCGCGAGATCATGGGCACCTCCATGGAGTCCCTGATCCACCACTTCAAGCTCGTCACCGAGGGCTTCCGGGTGCCGCCGGGACAGGCCTACCAGGCCATCGAGTCGCCCAAGGGCGAGCTCGGCTGCCACCTCGTCTCCGAGGGTGGCACGCGTCCGTACCGTGCGCACTTCCGCGACCCCAGCTTCAACAACCTGCAGGCCGTGGCCGCCATGTGCGAGGGCAGCCAGATCGCCGACGTCATCGTCGCCGTGGCCTCGATCGACCCCGTCATGGGAGGTGTGGACCGATGAGCGCTGGCCATGACGCCTCGGGCTTCCTGCACGTCAGCCCCGAGTCGAAGGCGCCGTATGCCGCCGACGTCCTCGAGCGCCTGCACGTGGATGCCGCCGAGGTCATCGCCCGCTACCCGCAGAAGCGCTCGGCGCTGCTGCCGCTGCTGCACCTCGTGCAGTCGGTCGACGGCTACGTCACCGGCCGCGGCGTGACCTTCTGCGCCAAGGTCCTCGACCTCACCGAGGCCGAGGTGAGCGGTGTCGCGACGTTCTACACCCAGTACAAGCGCCACCCCAACGGCGAGTACACGGTGGGCGTCTGCACCAACACGCTCTGCGCGGTCATGGGCGGCGACCTCATCTTCGAGCGCCTGTCCGACCACCTCGGCGTCGGCCACGACGAGACCACCGAGGACGGCAAGATCACCCTCGAGCGCGTCGAGTGCAACGCCGCGTGCGACTACGCGCCGGTCGTCATGGCCAACTGGGAGTTCTTCGACAACCAGACGCCCGAGAGCACGATCGAGCTCGTCGAGGACCTCCGCTCGGGCAAGGACGTCGCCCCGACGCGCGGCGCCGCGAAGGTGTGCACCTTCAAGGAGGTGTCGCGCGTGCTCGCCGGCTTCCACGACGGACGCGCCGACGAGGGTGTCGGCGCCGGGCCGGCCTCGCTGCTCGGCCTCAAGATCGCCAAGGAGCGCGGCTGGGCCGCGCCGAGCGCCGACGGCGCGAACGCCCACGGGAAGGACGGATCGAAGTGACCGACACCCTGACCCCGATCCTCACGAAGTTCTGGGACGACCCGAAGTCCTGGACCCTCGAGACCTACCGGCGCCACGACGGCTACAAGGCCCTCGACAAGGCCCTGGCCATGGAGCCCCAGGCGATCATCGACGCCGTCAAGGACTCCAGCATCCGCGGCCGCGGCGGCGCCGGCTTCCCGACCGGCATGAAGTGGTCGTTCATGAGCCCGCCCGACGGCGGCCCGCGCTACCTCGTCGTCAACGCCGACGAGTCCGAGCCGGGCACGTGCAAGGACGTGCCGCTCATGATGGCCAACCCGCACTCGCTCATCGAGGGCGTCATCATCTCCTCGTACGCCATCGGCTGCGAGCACGCGTTCATCTACCTGCGCGGCGAGGTCGTCCACGTCTACCGCCGCCTGCTGCGCGCCGTCGAGGAGGCCCGCGCCGCGGGGTACCTCGGTGACGACGTGGGCGGCAAGGGCGTCAAGGTCGACATCACGGTGCACGCCGGCGCCGGCGCGTACATCTGCGGTGAGGAGACCGCGCTGCTCGACTCGCTCGAGGGCCGCCGCGGCCAGCCGCGCCTCAAGCCGCCGTTCCCCGGTGCCGCGGGCCTCTACGCCCGCCCCACATCGGTGAACAACGTCGAGTCCATCGCCTCGGTTCCCGGGATCATCCTCGAGGGCGCCGACTGGTTCAAGGGCATGGGCACCGAGAAGTCCACGGGCTTCGGCATCTTCAGCCTCTCGGGCCACGTCGCCAACCCGGGCCAGTTCGAGGCGCCGCTCGGCATCACGATGCGTGAGCTCATCGAGCTCGCCGGCGGGATGCGCGAGGGCCGCAAGCTGAAGTTCTGGACACCGGGTGGCAGCTCGACGCCGATCTTCACCGACGAGCACCTCGACGTGCCGCTCGACTTCGACTCGGTCGCCGCGGCCGGCTCGATGCTCGGCACCCGTGCCCTGCAGGTCTTCGACGAGACCGTCTCGGTCGTGCGGGCCGTCGCCCGCTGGACCGACTTCTACGCCCACGAGTCCTGTGGCAAGTGCACCCCGTGCCGCGAGGGCACGTGGTGGCTGCGCCAGATCATGGACCGCATCGAGAACGGTGAGGGCACGCAGGACGACATCGACAAGCTCGTCGACATCTGCGACAACATCCTCGGCCGCAGCTTCTGCGCCCTCGGCGACGCCGCGACGAGCCCGATCACCTCTGCCGTCCAGTACTTCCGCGAGGAGTTCGAGGCCGGCATGCACACGCCGGCTCGCGAGCTCTTCCCGCCGGAGAAGTCGGTGCTCTTCCCGGTGCAGCCGGCAACCAACCAGTCCAAGGAGTCCAGCGGGATGGTGTCCGCATGACCGCCACCACCGAGAGCAAGGCGCCCGCCACGCCCGACCTCGTCAGCCTCACCATCGACGGCGTCCCGGTGAGCGTGCCCAAGGGCACGCTCGTCATCCGCGCCGCCGAGGAGGTGGGCATCGAGATCCCGCGCTTCTGCGACCACCCCCTGCTCGAGCCGGTCGGCGCCTGCCGCCAGTGCCTCGTCGACGTCGCGATGCCCGACCGCGAGGGCAACGTCCGCCCGATGCCGAAGCCGCAGGCCTCGTGCACGATGGCCGTGTCCGAGGGCATGGTCGTCAACACGCAGAACACCTCGCCGGTCGCCGACAAGGCGCAGCAGGGCGTCATGGAGCTGCTCCTCATCAACCACCCGCTCGACTGCCCGGTCTGCGACAAGGGCGGCGAGTGCCCCCTGCAGAACCAGGCGATGAGCGCCGGCCGTCCGGTGTCGCGCTTCGAGGACGTCAAGCGCACCTACCCCAAGCCGATCAACATCTCCTCCCAGGTCCTGCTCGACCGCGAGCGTTGCGTGCTCTGCGCGCGGTGCACCCGCTTCTCCGACCAGGTCGCCGGTGACCCGTTCATCGCGCTCGTCGAGCGCGGCGCGCTCCAGCAGGTCGGCATCTACGAGGACAAGCCGTTCGAGAGCTACTTCTCGGGCAACACCGTGCAGATCTGCCCGGTCGGCGCGCTGACCGGCGCGGCCTACCGCTTCCGCAGCCGCCCGTTCGACCTCGTGTCGACGCCGTCGGTCTGTGAGCACTGCGCCGCCGGCTGCGCCACCCGCACCGACCACCGCCGCGGCGTCGTGCTGCGCCGCTTGGCCATCGACGACCCCGCGGTCAACGAGGAGTGGAACTGCGACAAGGGCCGCTGGGCCTTCACGTACGCGACGCTGCCCGACCGCATCGAGCTGCCGATGGTCCGGGGCACCGACGGTGAGCTGACGGTCGTCGGCTGGCCCGAGGCCCTCGCGGCCGCGGCCGCCGGTCTCGCCGGCACGCGCGCCGGTGTGCTGACGGGCGGACGCGTGTCGGCCGAGGACGCCTACGCCTACGGCAAGTTCGCGCGCCTGGTGCTGGGCACCAACGACGTCGACTTCCGCGCCCGGCCGCACTCCGACGAGGAGGTCGCGTTCCTGTCCGAGCACGTGGCGGCCACCGGTCCCGAGGGCGGCGCGGTCACCTACGCCGACCTCGAGACGGCGCCGGCCGTCCTGCTCGTCGGGTTCGAGCCCGAGGACGAGTCGCCGATCGTCTTCCTGCGCCTGCGCAAGGCCTTCCGCCGCAACAAGACCCGCGTCTTCGCCGTCGCGTCGCACGCCACGCGCGGCCTGACGAAGATGGGCGGCACGCTGCTGCCGACCGTCCCCGGCGACGAGGCCCTGGCCCTGGCCGACCTCGGCACCACCGAGCTCGGTGCGCAGGCCCGCGAGGCCCTCGCGGGCGGCGGCATCGTCCTCGTCGGTGAGCGCCTCGCCAC
>JAEXXY010000480.1 GCA_023451855.1 Actinomycetes bacterium | reverse complement strand
GGACGAGACCGTGCCTGCGGGGCCGACGGCCTCCGTCGACGCGGCGTCCCTCGACGGCCCGCACCCCGCGGTCACCCTGGCGCGAGGCCACCTCGGCCTGCCCTACCTGTGGTCCGGCACGTCGCCGCTGGGGCTCGACTGCTCGGGGCTCGTGCTGTCGGCGTGGCGCCGGCTCGGCGTCGTCGTCGCGCGCGATGCCTACGCCCAGGCCGAGACGGCCGAGCCCGTGCCCCTTGACGCCGTCCGTGCCGGCGACCTCTACTTCTTCGCCCGCCCCGGCCGCCGGGTCCACCACGTCGGCATCGTCGTCGAGCCGGGCCGCATGGTTCACGCGTCCGAGACCGGCGGCGTCCTCGTCGAGGAGGACCTGACGCCGGACCGCCTCGACACGCTCGTGGCCGCGGGACGGCTCCCCCTCCCGTGAGCATCGACCGTCGCACCGCGCCGCTGCTCGTCCTCGGCGCCGTCGTCTCGGTCCAGTTCGGCGGCGCGCTCGCGGCCACCCTCGTGCCGCGGATCGGCGCGGCCGGGTCGGTGCTGCTGCGGCTCTGCTTCGCGATGCTCATCCTCGTGGCCGTCGCCCGGCCGTCGGTCCGCCGCCGCTCACGCTCCGACTGGCTCACCGTCATCCTCTTCGGCGCGGCCCTCGCCGCGATGAACACCGCGTTCTACGCCTCGCTCGCGCACCTGCCCATCGGCGTCGCCGTGACGATCGAGTTCCTCGGTCCGCTGACCCTCGCCGCGGTGCTGAGCCGCCGGGGCCGCGACCTGGCCGCGGTCGTCGCCGCGGGCCTCGGGGTCGTCCTCGTCTCGGGCGCCCTCGGGGCGTCGTGGGGGCGGTTCGAGCCGATCGGCATCGTCTTCGCCGCCCTCGCCGGCGCGATGTGGGCGGCCTACATCGTGCTGAGCCAGCGCACCGGCCGCGCCTTCGCCGGGCTCGACGGGCTGGCGCTGGCCCTCGTCGTCTCCTCCGTCCTCGTCGCACCCATCGGCCTGCCCTCGGTGCCGACGTGGAGCCCCCGCGACGTCGCCCTCGGCTTCGGCATCGCGGTGCTGTCCTCGGTGCTGCCCTACTCCCTCGAGCTCGTCGCCCTGCGGCACCTCGCGCGGAGCGTCTTCGGCATCCTGCTCTCGCTCGAGCCCGCGGTGGCCGCCCTCGCCGGGTTCGTCGTGCTCGACCAGGTGCTCGATGCGGGGCAGCTCGTCGGCATGGGCCTCGTCGTCGGCGCCAGCGCCATGGTGCTCGGCGCCCAGGGCCGCGACCGGCCGCCGGAGGAGCCCGAGCCCGACCCCAGCCTCGGCCCGTGACGGTCCCCGGCCCGGCCGACGACCGCGGCGGCCTGCTCTCGCCGGCCCTGCGCGCCACGACCGTCGGGATGCTCGCCCTCGTGTCGCTGCACGCGTTCGAGGCCCTCGCACTGACGACCGTCATGCCGACGATCGCCGCGGACCTCGACGGCGAGTCGCTCTACGCGATGGCGTTCACGGCCACGCTCGCCGCCGGCATCGTCAGCATCGTCTGGAGCGGCAACCTCGCCGACCGGCGCGGCCCGCGCCCACCCCTGCTCATCGGCCTCGTCCTCTTCGCCGCAGGACTCGTCGGCGCCGGGTTGGCGCCCACGATGCCGGTGCTCGTCGGGGCCCGGGTCGTCCAGGGCCTCGGCGCCGGCATGACGAGCACGGCGCTCTACGTCATGGTGACGCGTGTCTACCCGCAGCGACTCCACACCGCGATCCTCGCCGGGTTCTCGGCCGCGTGGGTCGTGCCCTCGATCGCCGGGCCGTTCGTCGCCGGGCTCATCGCCCAGACCATCGGCTGGCGCTGGGTCTTCGGCCTGGCCATCGTCGTGCTCGTCGCGGCCGCGGTGCTCCTGTCGCGGATCGTCGCCGGCCTCCGGCAGGAACCCGTGCCGGTGCCGTGGCGCCGGGGTGCCATCGTGGCGTCGGTGGCGCTGGCCGTCGCCGTCCTCGTGCTCAACTCGGTCTCGGGAGCGGTCGACGCGCGCTCGGTCCTCGTTGCCGCCGTCGCGCTGGTCGTCGTCGGCGCCACGCTGCGCCGCCTCATGCCGCCCGGCACGCTCCGGCTGCGCCGGGGCCTGCCGAGCGACGTCGCGCTACGGGCCCTGGCGTTCGCCGCCTTCGCCGGCGGCGAGGTGTACCTGCCGCGGCTGCTCACCGAGCGGGACCACCTGTCCCCCAGCCTCGCCGGCGTCGCACTGACCGTCACCGGCGTCACGTGGTTCGCAGGGTCGTGGATCCAGGGGCGCTGGTCCGACCGGTTCGAGATCGGCCGTACCGCCCGCCTCGCCCTCGGCGCCATGGCCCTCACCCTCGTGGCCCTCGCGGTCGGGGTCGCGGCCGGTGCCCCCGCCTGGGTGCTCGTCGCCGTCTTCCCGGTGCTCGGCCTCGGCATCGGCACGCTCTACCCGCGCGTCACCGCCCAGGCGCTGTCGCGCGCGGGCGAGCGCGAGCAGGGCTTCGTCAGCTCGGCGCTGCAGATC
>JAEXXY010000452.1 GCA_023451855.1 Actinomycetes bacterium | reverse complement strand
CGCGACCGTCACCTTCGGGCATCAGCGCGGAGTAGAGCCAGTACGTCGCGTCCATCCCCTCGACCCGAGGCGGCAGCACGAGCGGCAGGTCGGCGAACGCCTCGTCGTAGCGCGCGGCGATGCGGTGCTTGGCCGCCACGAAGTCGTCGAGCCGCTCCAGCTGGGCCAGGCCCAGACCTGCGGCGAGGTTGGTGAGCCGGTAGTTGTAGCCGACCTCGTCGTGGAGGTAGCCGACGTCGGGCACCTTGGCCTGGGTCGTCAGGTGGCGGGCCCGCGCGGCGAGCTCGTCGTCGTCGGTGACGAGCATCCCGCCGCCGCCGGTGGTCGCGATCTTGTTGCCGTTGAAGGAGAAGCAGCCGACGCGTCCGACGGTGCCGGTGTGTCGGCCGGCGTAGCGCCCGCCCGACCACGAGGCGCCGAGCGACTCGGCGGCGTCCTCGAGGATCGTGACGCCGTGTCGCTCGCAGGCGTCGACGAGCGGCTCGATGTCGGCCGGCTGGCCGAGCACGTGCACGACCTCGACGACCTTCGGCAGCGGGCGGCCCTCGGCCGCGCGCCGGTCGAGCTCGCCGGCCAGCAGCTCGGGGTCGAGGTTCCACGTGCGCGTCTCGGAGTCGACGAGCACCGGCCTCGCGCCGAGGTAGGCGATGGGGTTGACCGAGCCGACGAACGTGAAGTCCGAGCAGAACACCTCGTCGTCACGCTCGACGCCGAGCAGGACCAGTCCGATGTGGATGGCCGCCGTGCCCGTCGAGCACGCGACGGCGTGCCTGGCCCCGACGCGCTCGGCGAAGCGGCGCTCGAACTCCGAGACGAAGGGGCCGACCGACGAGACGAAGCCGGACTCGACGGCCTCGAGGACGTACCGACGCTCGAGCTCGCCGATGTTCGGCACGGCGAGCGGGATGGTGCCCGCCGGGCCGCGGGCGCCGGGGGCGTGCGCCTCGCCAGGGATGCGCGTCCCGCCGGTGCCGCTCACCGGTGGTACCGCGCGGCCGACTCGGCGTCGACGCGGGGGCGCAGCCACTCGGCCGTGGCCGCGAGCCCGTCCTCGAGCGACACCGTCGGGGCCCAGCCCAGCACCTCGTTGGCGCGCGAGGGGTCGGACAGCAGGATCTGGACCTCGGAGTTCTCCGGCCGGATCCGGTCGCTCTCGGTGACGATCTCGGCATCGTTGCCGGTGACCTTCTTGCACAGCTCGACGACCTCGCCGACCGACACGGTGCGCCCGGTGCCGAGCTGGATCGTCGTTCCCGGCTCGACGTCGGCCAGGGCCGCTCGGACGAACCCGTCCGCGGTGTCGCTGACGAAGGTGAAGTCTCGCTTGGGTGTCAGGTCGCCGAGGCGCAGCTCGGACGCGCCGGCGAGCAGCTGCGAGAGCACGGTCGGGATGACGGCACGCGTCGACTGCCGCGGACCGAAGGTGTTGAAGGGGCGCAGCGTCGTGACGGGCGTGCCGAACGACAGGGCGTAGGACTCGCACATCTTGTCGGCCGAGATCTTCGTGGCCGAGTACGGCGACTGGCCGCGCAGGGGGTGCTCCTCGGTGATCGGCACCGACTCCGGCGTGCCGTACACCTCGGAGGTCGACGTGTTGACCATCCGCGGCACGCCCTGGCGTCGGACCGCTTCGAGCACGTTGAGGGTGCCGATGACGTTGGTCTCGACGTACGAGCGGGGCGCGACGTACGAGAACGGGATCGCGATGAGCGCAGCGAGGTGCAGCACGACGTCGACGCCCTCGGCGCTGGCCATGACGTGCTCGGGGTCGCGGATGTCGCCGAGCACGACGTCAGCCTGCCCCTCGCGGACCGCCTGCTTGAACGCGTCGGACTCCTCGAGCCAGCCGGTGGAGCCGTTGGAGTTGTAGAGGCAGAAGGCGCGCACCTTCGCCCCGTCGGCCACGAGCCGCTCGACGACGTTGCTGCCGATGAAGCCGTCGGAGCCGGTCACGAGGACGGTCTTGCCGGCGATCGTGCCGGGCATCGGCTGGGGCGTCAGTTCCGGCGTGAGTTCGGTTGTCACAGTTGCCTTCTCGTCAGGGTTCATCGTTCTCGTTCGTGCTCGTACGTGCTCGTTGGTACTCGCTCGTGTCGGCCCCGGGGTCGCAGGCCGCTCAGGCCTGACCCTGCGCGCGGGCGAGGTCGCCCGGCGTGCCGACGTCGATCCACTCGGACTGGATCGGCCAGGCCGTCACCGGCTCGTCCCGCTCGAGGCAGGTCTCGACGAGCTCGGGCATCGTGCTCGCCCGGCCGACGGGCAACCAGGCCAGGGCCCGCGGCTCGACGGCGTAGACGGCGGCGTTGATGTCGAAGCTGAGCGTCGGCTTCTCCGACAGCGCCGTGACGCGCCCGCCCTCGCTCTCGACGACGCCGAAGGGCACCTCGTGCTGGTAGGTGCGCGTCGCGACGGTCACGGCCGCGCCGCTGCGCTGGTGCGCCTCGAGCATCTGGCTCGCGTCGTAGTCGACCATGAGGTCGCCGTTCATGACGACGACCGGGTGGGCGAGGTCGGGCCGCTGCTCGCGCAGCAGGGTCAGCGAGCCGGCAGTGCCGAGCGGCAGCTCGGGGTCCTCGCGCAGGTAGCGGACGGTGCAGCCGAGGCGCGAGCCGTCGCCGAGGTGCTCCTCGATCTGCTCGGCGAGGTAGTTGACGCTGACGTAGATCTCGCGGATGCCGTCGCCGACGAGACCAAGCACGATCCACTCGAGGATCGAGCGGCCCGCCACGGTCATGAGCGGCTTGGGGGTGTCACGCGTCAGGTCGCCGAGGCGCGTGCCCCGGCCACCGGCCATGACGACGGCGACGTTCGGCAGCGGCGCCGACCCCACGACGTCGGACAGCGTGTGCAGCCCGACGAGCGTGCCGTCCGGCTCGACCTCTGGCACGGCCGAGATCCGCAGCGCCTGCATGAGGTCGAGCACGAGCGCGCGCGGCGAGCCGGCTGCGACGGTGTGCGGGCTCGTCGTCGCGTGGTCCAGCGCGGGCTCGTCGAGGCTCGTGCCCTTGAGGACGGCGCGGCGCAGGTCGCCGTCGGTGAGCAGGCCCGCGAGGCGTCCGGCGTCGTCGACGAGGAGGCACACGAGCGTCGCGCTGCGGTCGACGACCTCGAGCGCGTCGCGGATCGTCGCCGTCGTCGGCGCGCTCGCGGCGCGCAGGTCACGGGCGGTCACCGGTCCTCCTCGCCCGTCGGGCTCGCTGGTGCGGCTCCGCCGTGGACGGGCAGGTCGACGAAGCGCTTGACGCGCGGGGCGGTGCCCGCTCCCCGAACGATAGCGAGGATGCGGCCGCTGGCATCACCGGCTCCGTACGGGTTGGTCGTCGCACGCGCCCGCTCGCGGGCCTCGGGCGTCAGGGCCTCGCGCACGGCGGCCTCGACCGACGCGCGTCCCTCGTCGGCGTGGGCGACGTTGGCCCCCCGCAGGCGCCCCCGCTGGCGCTCCCCCACGTCGACGGCCGGCACGCGGACGCTGGCGGCCTCGATGACGCCCGAGCTGGAGTTGCCGACGACGACGTCGGCCGAGGCGAGCACGCGGGGGTAGTCGCGTCCGAGCGCCTCGACGACGCGCAGCCGCGGCTCCCGGGCCGCCACCTCCTCGAGCGCGGCGATGATCGCCTCGCGTCCCTCGTCCATGCCGGGGTGGGTGGCGACGACGGTGCCCGAC
>JAEXXY010000404.1 GCA_023451855.1 Actinomycetes bacterium | reverse complement strand
ATCAAGGCCCAGCTCGACGCGTCCACCGAGGTCCGGGTCACGATGACCAACGCGCTGCGCAACGCCGTCACCGTCACGAACCACGGTGCGATCGACCAGCTCGCAGGCTTCTCCTCGCGCGGCGTCGGTGTCGCGGGCGGCGTCAAGCCCGACGTGGCCGCGCCCGGCGTCACGACGTTCTCGGTCGCCGTCGGCACCGGCGACGAGGGCATCGCCGAGTCCGGCACCTCGATGGCCTCCCCGCACGTGGCCGGCGAGGCCGCCCTCGTGCGCGCCGCCCATCCCTCGTGGACCGTCGAGGAGGTCAAGGCGGCCATCATGAACACCGCCACCCAGGACGTCTTCGTCGGCCCGGACCACACCGGCGAGGTGTACGGTCCCGAGCGCGTCGGCTCCGGACGCGTCGTCGCCGACGCCGCGGTCGACACCGCGACGCTCGCCTACGTCACCGACGACCCGGGGGCCGTGAGCGTCTCGTTCGGCCCGGTCGCCGTCACCACGGCGACGAAGAGGCTGACCAAGACGGTCCGCGTCGTCAACAAGCGGCCCGTCACCTCGGCGACGTACACGCTCGACTACGTCCCGGCGCACCCGACGCCGGGAGCCACCTACTCCGTCAGCCCGTCGCAGGTCCGCGTGCCCGCAGGCGGCTCGGTCGACGTCACGGTCACCGCGACGTTCACGCGTTCGCAGCTGCGCGCGGTCTCCGACCCGGCGGCGTCGGCCGACCCTGCGGACATCGGCATCATGCGCAACCAGCGCACCGACGCCAGCGGCCGGATCGTCCTGTCGCCGGTCGACGGCACGTCGGGCGGGGACCTCCGCGTGCCGGTGTGGTCGGCGCCGCGTCCTGCCTCGAGCATGAAGGCGGCCGCGAGCACGACGGTCACCGGGTCGGGCCCGGTCCAGTACTCCTCGCTGCCGCTCACCGGCTCCGGCGTGGACAACGCGGACGACCCGGAGAGCCCCGGCCCGGAGGACTACGAGTCGACGGTCTCCACGTTCCAGCTGCAGGCCACGAGCCCGCGCATCCCGGACTGCTCACCGTCCCGGGTGCTCGACTGCCTCGGGACCGCGGACGACCGCGGGGCCGACCTGCGCTACGTCGGCTCGGCCTCGGACTGGGCCGCCTGGGACGACCCCGCGGACGCGCTGCTGACCTTCGGGATCAGCACGCACGGCCCGTGGCGCACCCCGGGCAGCGAGATCGAGTTCGACGTCTTCCTCGACACGAACGGCGACGGCACCGCCGACGCCGTCGCGTACACGACCCGGTACGTGACCACGACCGACGACTACGACTACTTCCTCACCGAGCTCGTCGACCTGCGTCCCGGTCACCTCGGCGACGTCCTCGACGACCAGCTGACCAACGGCGTCGACGGCTCGTTCGACACCGACCTCTTCAACAGTGACTCGCTGGCGATGCCGGTGGCGGTCAGCGCCCTCATGCACGCCGGCCTGGTGTCCGGCTCGGCGCCCCGGGTCCGGTACTGGGTCGAGTCGTACAGCCAGAGCGGGCCCGTCGACGCGGTCGGCAGCGCCACGGCACCGCTGACGATCAGCCTGGCCTCGCCGGGCCTGTCCGCCTTCGGCGACTACAGCACGCTGCTCAACACCGACCTGCCGGGGGCGACGCTCGACGTCTACCGCGACGCGTCGACCGCGGCGGTCGACAAGCCGCAGGGCCTGCTCCTGCTCCACCACCTCAACGCCGACGGCGCCCGTGCCCAGGTGGTCACCGTCAAGCGGGCCTCGAGCACGAGGCTCGCCGCGAGCCCGACGTCGATCACCTACGGCGGCCGCACGACGCTGACGGCCACGGTGTCGCCGTCGAAGGCCACCGGGACCGTGACGTTCGGCTACAACGGCAAGGCGCTGCGGACGGTGAAGGTGTCCGGCGGCAAGGCGGTCCTGCCCGTCACCGGGCTGCCACGGGGCACCGCGTCGTTCACGGCGTCCTACTCCGGCGACGCCTCGACGCTCACGAGCCGCTCGGGCACCGTGACGGTCGCCGTCAAGGGGCTGGCGAGCCGCACGGCCCTGTCGGCCACCGTGGCCAGCTACCGCTACGGCGGCCGGCCGGTGCTCACCGCGAGGCTGACGCCGTCCGGCGCCGCCGGAACGGTGACCTTCCGCGACGGCTCGCGGGTGATCGGCACGAGCGCGGTGCGCTCCGGCAGGGCGACCCTCTGGGCGCCGGTCCTGTCGAGGGGCACGCATCGCATCACGGCCACGTACTCCGGCTCGAGGGCCTACAACCCCTCGACATCGGGAGCGGTGACGCTCACGGTCCGCTGAGGGGACGTCGTGGGCGGGGGCCGCTACCGTCGCTCCATGCCGACCGCGACGTACAAGGACCTCTGCATCGACGCCCGTGACGCCCATGCCCTGGCGCAGTTCTGGGGCCCGGTGCTCGGCCTCGACGTCAACCTCCACGAGGACGGCGACGCCGACCTGCGCCGCGCGGGTGAGGTGCTCGTCTGGGTCAACACCGTGCCCGAGCCGAAGACGGTGAAGAACCGCCTGCACCTCGATGTCCACGCGGCCTCCCTCGACGGCGTCCTCTCCGCCGGGGCCCGAGTCGTCGACGAGCAACCACGCTGGACGGTCCTGTCCGACCCCGACGGCCAGGAGTTCTGCGTCTTCGTGCGGGAGGCCGAGGACGAACGGCTGCGCGCACCCCTCTACGAGCTCGTCCAGGACGTCACCGGCGGGGCCGACGACGCGCACCGGCTTGCCCGGTGGTGGGCCGACCTGCTCGGTGCCACGGCCGTGCGCGACGACGGGTTCAGCCACCTCGAGCACGTCGCGGGCCTGCCGTGCGAGAGCATCGTGTTCCAGCCGGTGCCCGAGGCGAAGGTGGCCAAGAACCGCGTCCACCTCGACGTCACGACCCGCGACGTCGACGAGGTCGTCGCAGCGGGTGCGACGGTGCTGCGGCCCCGCGGCGAGGACGGCCTCGGCTGGACGGTGCTCGCCGACCCGGAGGGCAACGAGTTCTGCGCCTTCACCGTCGGCTGACGCTCCTGGCCCGTGCGGGAGGCGGCCCTCCCGAAGGGGAGGACCGCCTCGCTGGCAGGTTTCCGGTCCGACGTGCTGGCAGGGCCGGTCCCGCGTGGTGGGGAGCCGAGCGGCCCGCCCACCGACTCGCTCACCGCAGGAAGCCGTTACCGACCTTACGGCCCCACCACTTGCCCAGGCCCCACGTGTCCCCGGCGTAGGTCGCGGCGACAACCGCGATGGCCAGGGCCTCGATCCAGTGGCTGTCGATGAGCGGGTTGGTCATGCCCGACTGCCCGAGCGGGAACTCGGCCAGGTACATGAGGGCGAGGAGGAGTGCACCGGTCCAGGCCGCGATCTTCAGGCCTGCGCCGGCAATGAGGGCGACGCCGATGCCAAGGAGGCCGGTCATGAACACCCAGTCGGCCCACGGGCCGGAGATGTTCTTGAAGAACGTCGCGAACGGACCCTCGGCGTGCGTCATGAAGCCCTGGGCCGGGGTGCCGCCGTGGATCCACGCCTTCGCGGAGGGGGTGGCGTAGCCGAGCCCGAAGAGCTTGTCGAGGAAGGGCCAGAGGAAGGTGAACCCGAGGACGAGACGCAGGCCGGCGAGCAGCTTGCGAGCGATGTCCGAGCGGACGACCTCCTCCTGGAACGTGACGACGCCCTTCGTCGGGTCGTGCGTCGGGGTGCCAGCGGTGCCCGAGTCGCCGCTGACGGGGGTGTCACGGTGGATGGTGGCCATGGTGCTCAACTCCAGAACTTCGAGGTGTTCCGGCAGCTACTCTGTCGGTACTACAAACGGTAGTAGTGGCCTCGGGCCGTCACAAGGAGCTGGCGTGTGATCCGTGGAACAGCCGCGCGGAGGCTGAGCGTCAGCGCCGCGCGCGGATCAGCGTCGGCACCTCGAGCTCGCCCGGCGCATCGGCCAGCTCGCGGACGAGCTCGGCCACGGAGTCGAGAGACGAGCACACCCCGGCGTAGGAACCGTCGAGGCGGATGGGTCGGCACAGGATGCGGGTGCCCGCGTTGCGGATGACGATCTCGGAGTCGGGCGAGCGCGCCGCGTTGCAGTGCACGAGCAGGCCGGTCGGCAGGCCCATCGCCGTCGTGTAGGCGACGAGGTCGACGTAGTCGCGCGAGGCGAGGTAGCCGTCGGCCCCCATCGAGTACTTCGCGTCGCCGACGAGCACGACCTCGCTCCCGCGGCGCACGACGAGGTCGGGCACCATCGTCACCGCACGGCCCTCGTCGAGCCACACGTCGGACTCGGTCTCGATGCGCAGGTCCGGCGCGAGGCGCTGGTCGAGCTCCTGGACCATCCAGCGGCGGAAGAGATCGTCCATGTCGACCATGAGGCTGTTGGCCTGCTGGTCACCCGACTGGTGCGACAGCGACATCGCCTGCAGCACGAGGCGCGACAGGCGCATCGCGTCGTCGTAGTGCTCGTTGAGGCGGGTCACCGGCACCGGCACCGCGTGCAGTGTCGCCGTGGTGTCGCTGACCCCGTCGAACCGGCCGAGCACCCGGAGCGCCTCGCGGCGCACCTGGGGGGCCAGCTGGGGCCAGCTCAGCATCGCCTGGAGCGTGCAGCGGAACAGCTGGTTCTCGCGGATGTCGTTGGTGAAGTCGTCGTAGCGGCACTGCGGCTCGGCGGCGTTCCACGGCCGGCGCGCGAACTCCTCGACGAGGAGGCGGCCGCGGATGGTCCGCATCCGCTCCTCGCGCCCCACGTAGCCGTGGACGAGGCCGCGCATCGTGGCGCTGTCGATGAGACGGATCGCGAAGTAGGCGACACCGTCGATGAGCTCGTCGGTGTCGCTCCACGTCACGTGCTCGTGGTCGAAGGCGTCCGGCGAGACGCCGGCGCCGAGCATCGCGAAGAAGTTCGTCACCGACACCCGGGGAGTGACGCGGACGACGAGCCCGGGCACGGCGAGGGCGCCCACCCAGCTCGTGGCCCCGATCGTCACGACGTCGGGATCGGCCGTCGCGTGGATGACGAGCCGCTCCCCCGCCGCGTTCACGAGCGCGGCGCGGGTCTCGCGATCGAGCCGGACCGGCCCCGAGCGTCCGTGCTCGGGGATCGGCGGCAGCTCGATGGTCATCGACGCGTCACGGCGGTCACGGCTGTCACGGCCTGCTCAGGTCGAGCTGGCCGTAGCGGGCGAGGACGTTCTCCCAGCGAAACTGCGCCAGCTCGTGCTCGCGGCCGTAGAGCTGGTCCTCGATGAACGGGTAGACGTTGTAGTCCCAGATGCGGCGCAGCGCGGACGCGTCGTCCAGCCCCGGGCGCATGAAGTAGCTGTGCCCGATCTGCAGGTGCGGGCCGCGCAGGGCACGGCGCAGGTCCTCGTTGACGCGGTCGACGAGGTCGGCCACCCACACGGGCCCGTCGTTGGCCTCGAGCCACCGACGCAGCAGGCCCTCCATCGGGCCGTCGTGCGGCATGAACGGCACGAAGTCGAAGCGTCGGCGCAGGGCGGCGTCGACCAGCGCGATGGAACGGTCGGCGGTGTTCATCGTGCCGATGAAGTAGAGGTTCGGCGGCAGCTCGAAGCCCTCGTCGGGCCGGTAGCTCGTCTTGACCGAGTGGGAGCGGTACTCGAGCAGGAAGAGCAGCTCACCGAAGACCCGCGGCAGGTTCGCGCGGTTGATCTCGTCGATGATCATGATGTGCGGCGTCAGCGGGTCGGCCTCGGCCGCCTCGGCGAGGAGGGCGAGCGGGCCCTTGCGCAGCTCGTAGACCATCTGGCCCTGGTGGTCGATCTGCGGCCGGAAGCCCTCGAAGAAGTCCTCGTAGCTGCTGCTCGGGTGGAACTGGACGATGTCGCGCTTGGCCGGGTCGGGCTGCAGGGCCGCGGCGAACCGCTGCGCGAGGTAGGTCTTGCCGGTGCCGGGCGGCCCGTAGAAGATGACCTGCTTCTTCTCCTCGAGCAGCGAGCGGATCTCGCGCAGGAACGACTCCTCGATGAGCAGCTCCTTGGCCGCCTCGCCGATGGCGTCGTGGTCGGGCACGAGGGCCTTGTCGGAGCGGCGCATGAGCCAGTGCGCCAGCTGGGCCTGACCCCACGGGTCGTCGGGCAGGAGCGGGTCGAGGGTCTGGCGCAGCAGGGCGTTGGTCTCGACGTGGGTCCGGCCCCGCGACTTGCCCTCGGACCAGCGGGCCGGGCCGCCGAGCCGCTTGAGCATCGCGACCTTGCCGGAGTCGCCGCCGAGGGTGAACAGCGGCAACCAGTGCTCGGGGTGCGCGATGGCGAAGAGCTTGAGCACGACGCTCTCGCCGAAGCCCTGCACCGGGAGGTCCTCGGAGCCGAGGACGCGGTTGATCCGCTCCTCGTCGCGGCCCTCGCCCCAGAGCAGCTCGCGGACCATGAGGCGCAGCTGGTCGATGCCGGGGGCGTCGAGGGCGTTGATCGAGCTGATGAGCACCGACTGGGCGCCGATGTCGCCGTAGCCGCGGGTCGAGACGATGCGCTTGAACGTCGGCAGGTCGAAGTCCTCGAGCCCCTCCTTGGACAGGCACGTGGCGAAGACGCGGCGCTGCTCCTGGTGCCAGGCGTCGCGCTCGGTCGGGTAGGGCCGCTCGGCGCGGAAGATCTCGACCTCGCTCTCGAGGTCGACCATGGCCGCGAGCTCGAGCTCGGGGTCATCGACGGTGCCGCGCTGGCTCGAGTTGAGGAAGCGCAGCAGCGGCGTCAGGGCCCGGGCGGTCGTGACGACGTCGTCGGCGAAGTCGGCACGGCCGAGGGCCTCATCGCCCTTCCACCAGCGGCCGGCGAAGACCTCGCCGGAGACGTACTCGCGCCCCGCCGGCTCGAGCCGGTCGGGCCGGCCGTCCTCGTGGACGCGGACGAACGTCAGGCCGCGCGGCAGGTGCTCCTGCACCAGCGTCGCGACCTCGCGCAGCTGCTCGTCGCCCTCGCCCTCCCAGCCGCCGTGCAGACCGAAGGCGACACCGGAGGGCGTGACCCAGAGGCGGAAGCCCGGCGCGCCGGCGCCGCCGACGAGGATCCACGACGCGTAGAGGTCGGAGCGGTAGGCCGAGTCCTCGCCCGCGTGCTGCTGCAGCGCCAGGGTCGGGGCCTCGAGGTAGAGGCCGGTCTCGGCGGACAGCCGCTCGATGAGGCTGTCGGACACGTGGTCGGCCTCGCCGCGCAGCTGCCGCGCGAGGTCGGCGGCGCGCTCCTCGTGCCGGGCGCTCGCGTAGCCCGTGGCGGGGCGGAACTCGGCGGCGAGCTCGGCGGCCTCGACGCACACGTCGAGGATCTTCGGGGCGATGCCGACGAAGGCCTCGGTCTCCTTGAAGTACCAGAGGATGCGCGCGGCGTAGCGCGGGTCCTCGGGCCGAAGTGCCGCGCAGAGGTCGGCGTAGGCGACGTAGCGCTCGGCGTGGCTCAGGCCCCGCTCGAGCCAGCCGAGCCGCTGGAGCATGTGGGGGGCGTTCTCCCACATGAGCGGCCAGGCGCCGCCCTCGTCGGTGGACCAGAAGAGCGAGAGCACGTAGGCGGTGTGCGCCGGGCTCGGGGCGCGGTGCCCACGGGAGCCGCCGCGAGCCAGGAACGCCTCGATGGCCTGCAGCTTGTCGGCGGCGTCCTGCGGCGAGGCTGGGGTCTGCAGGGTCAGCTTGAGCAGCCCGACGACCTCGGCGTACTCCTCGTCGGCTCGCCGCGCGAGGGTCGCGAGCCAGGGGCCACCGACCGGGCCGAACCCGACGTACGGGCCGTCCTTGCGGGCCCACTGGTTCATCGCCTCCTTGAAGGCGACGAGGTCACTGCTCGCGACGAGGTCGGCGAGGATCTCGCGCAGCTCGCCGTTACGGGCCGCGCGCTCGGAGTCGAGCTCGGTGAAGAGGGCCTGGGCGTCCTTGTCGGCCTCGGCGGCACGCTCGATGAGCGTGTACTTGGCGCGCCATCGCTTGACGTCGACGGTGTCGGTGCGTGTCATCAGGCTCCCTTGCACGCCCACTTCTAGGGCGTCGTAGTGACTGCGCGTGTGGAGGTGCGCACAGGACCGCGCAAAAGGTTACCTGCCGGTCCCCGCTGCTCCGAACTCGCCGCCTCCCCGAGCGCGGAGCCTTCGGATCCGGTGCTCTGCGGGCGTGGATCCCACGGATCGGGAAGGCCGGCCCGTCAGTCGGGTGGAGGCGCACCCCGCCGGGTGTCGGTCTTCGGCACGGTGGCCTCCGGCAGGAGGGCGTCCTCGTCCTCGGCGTCGCCCATCCAGCGCGCTCCGGCCGCGCCGGAGCTCTCCCCCGACCGCGGACCGCCGAAGCCCGACGCGTCGGCGGCGTCGGAGGCCTCCGATGCGTCGGTGACGCCGGCGGTGTCGGAAGCGACCTCCCGGGTGACGCGGTGCACGGTGAGCAGCCACGTGAGCACGCCCCCCGCGACGAAGGCGATGAGGAGCAGGACACCCTTCACGACCGACCCTCCCGGCGCACGTCGCGCGGCTCGTCGGCGAACGCCTCGTCCGCCGAGCGGGCCGGTACGCGGGCCGCGGACACGGCGATGGCGACCAGGGAGCCGAGGACGAAGGCGACGACGCTCCACAGGAAGGGGCTCCAGAAGCCGGCCGCCGAGCGCCCGACGAGGCCGAGGAGCACCGTGACGACGACGAGGACCGCCCACCACGACCAGCCGACCTCGCTCCGGTACGCCCGCGTCACCCGCCGGGTTCCGGGTTCCCGGGTGGTGGTGCCAGCCGTTTGGGCCATCCGTCCTCCGCTCACACCGGACCCGTACCCGGCTCGGGGCGGGCGGACACATCCGGCACCGGGCCGTGGCTCAGGCGGCGGCGCACCCGCTCTCGGGCGCCACCGTGCGCACGTCGTCGCGGCCGGCGACCGCGACGGCATGCAGCCGGACGCCGGTGTCGCGACAGG
>JAEXXY010000365.1 GCA_023451855.1 Actinomycetes bacterium | reverse complement strand
GCCCTGGCCGACGCCGAGGCCCGCCTCGAGCTCGCCCTCGAGGTCGTGGCGCGGGGGGTCGAGGGCCTCGACGCGTCGCACCCGGACGCGTCAGGGGCTGCCGTGCGTGAGCTCGCGGCCCGTCGTGAGGTGCGCGAGGTCGAGGAGGCCCATGTGGCCGGCACGGCGGCGCACGCGGCGCTCGTGGCCGCCTACGCGGTGGTGCAGTCGGCCGACGCGTGGTCGGGCTGGGACACCTTCGGCGGGGGCGGCATGCTCAGCTCGGCCATCAAGCACGACCGGCTCGACGAGGCGCGCGGCAAGCTGCGGCTCGCGAGCGAGGCGCTCGACAGGTTCACCCGCGAGCTCGACGACCTGCACCTGCCCGGCGTGCACCTGGCCCGGCTCGACGGTCTGACCCGCGGCGTCGACATCCTCTTCGACAACATCCTCACCGACCTGGCCGTACGCAGCGAGATCAAGCGTTGCCGCGCCGGCGTCGAGGACGCCATCGGACGCGTCGAGGACGTCCTCTCGAGCCTTGAGGCCCGCCACCGCTCGCTCACCGGCCAGCGCTGACCGGCCCGCGCTGACCGGCCCGCTGAACGACGAGCGCCGGCTGCAGGAACCTGCAACCGGCGCCGGCACTCTTGTCGACGCGTCGGCGTGGCCCTAGCATCGGCCCGCCGCGCCTGACACGGGTGAGGCAGACAGGGGTTCGTGATGCGCGGTCGGCGTGTTCTTGGGACGGTGCTGTCCTCGCTCGTGGTGGTGCTCGCCGCCGTGACCGTCCCGGGGGTGGCCGCGGCCGCGCCCGAGGCGTCCGTCGACGCTCGTCCTGCGGTCGCGCCCGCCGTGGCCGCCGCGTCTGCGCCCGCTGCGTCCACGCCGCCCACGTGGGGGTCGCCGGTCGCCGCGATCCCGGACCGCGGCCAGCCGAGCGACGTGTCGTGCCCGACCTCGTCGTGGTGCATGGCCGTCGACCTGTCCGGCCGGGTCATGACGTTCAACGGGTCGTCGTGGAGCGCACCGAAGGTCGTCTTCCCCCGCGTGGCCGACCGCAACCCCGACGTCCGGGCGGTCTCCTGCCCGACCACGTCGTTCTGCCTCGCCGTCTCCGGGCACGGCTACGGCGTCTACCGTGGGGGTGCGTGGACGGTCGTGTCATCGCCTCTCGCACCCTTCAAGGCCGTCGACTGCTACAGCGCGACCCGCTGCGGGATCGTGCGCGGCGAGCCCTACTCGGGTCGCAGCACGACGATGTGGAACGGCGCCTCGCTCTCGACGCCGGTCACCACGCCCTGGGCCGCGCGCGTCGACGCGATCGCCTGCCCCTCGGCCACCGTGTGCCACGCGATCGGGCTGGAGCCCCAGGGTGGCGCCATCGCGCTGCGCACCTCCGGCTCCGGCTGGGTCGCCTCCTATCTCGGCAAGGCGTGGTGGAACACGACGACGGACCTGTCCTGCGCCTCCGCCTCGTTCTGCCTCGTCACGAGTGGCAGCGCCTACCGAACGTGGCGCTGGAACGGCTCGGCATGGACCGGCTCCTCTCCTGCGCAGGACAACCTGCTCCTCGACATCGAGAGCGTGTCGTGCACGTCGTCCACCTCGTGCACCGCCGTCGGCGACGGGCGATCGGGTCGCTGGAACGGCAAGGCGTGGGCGGTGCGCGACCTCTACCCGATCCATGGCGCGTCCTACTCGATGGACTGCGCGACGTCCTCGACGTGCCTCGTCGTCGACGACCGCGGACGCTGGTGGCGCGGTGGCTCGACCTGGACCACCGCGAGGAGCTTCGACCCCACGTCCGAGTGGGTCAACGACGTCTCCTGCCCGAGCGCCACGTTCTGCCTCGCCACCGACGTGCTCGGCAACGCCGTTCGGTGGAACGGCTCCTCGTGGGTGGGTATGACGCGGCTCGGTACCCGCCCGTCCTCGGTGGAGTGCCTGTCCACCACCTGGTGCATGGTCGTCGACTCGCAGCAGGGCACGTACCGCATCTGGACCGGGTCGTGGGGCCCGGCCGTCACCTTCGACCTCGTCAACTGGTGGCCGCGCCTGGTCTGCGGGTCGACGACGACGTGCTTCGTCTTCGGGCTCGGCGACGTCCGGCGGTGGAACGGTCGCGCGTGGTCCACCGAGACGCGGCTGTTCAGCACCGACGTCACCGCGACCGGCTGCGCGGGCCCCCGGTTCTGCATGGCGATGGATGTCGACGGCGTCATGCGCACGTGGAACGGCACGGCCTGGTCGGCCGCACGCAGGACCGGTGTGACCTACCCGAGCGACCTGACGTGCACGTCCAGCACGTTCTGCATGGTCGAGTCCGGCGGTGGCCAGTACTCGACGTGGAACGGCTCGTCGTGGTCGGTGCGTCGCACGCTGCCCTCGGTGGTCGGGCGCCTCATGTGCACGAGCAGCACCCGGTGCATCAGCACCGGCTACGACGGGTCGGCGTGGCTGTGGTCCGGCGCCTCGTGGGCGAAGTCGCCCTCCGGTCCCGGGTTCGAGACCCTCGCGCTGGACTGCCGCTCGACGTGGTGCATGGCGGTCGGCTACACGCAGTCGAGCCGCGCGCTCTGACGCGTCGTCTGACAGCCGGTCAGTGACGCTTGCGGCCGACCTCGACGACGCGCCACCCGCGCTCGTGGGCGATCTCGCGCAGCTCGCGGTCGGGGTTGACGGCCACGGCCTGCCCGACGCGCTCCATCATCGGCAGGTCGCTGACCGAGTCGCTGTAGGCGGTGCACCGCGAGAGGTCGTAGCCGCGCTCGGCGGCGAGCTTCTCGATCTCGATGACCTTGCCTGAGCCGTAGCAGAACTCGCCGGACAGGTGCCCGGTGTAGCGGCCCTCGTCGTCGAGCTCGCTGCGGGTGGCGACGGCGCCCTCGAGCCCGAGTGCCGTGGCGATGCGGCTCACGAGCTCGATGGGCGAGGCCGACACGACGATGCGGTCCTGGCCCAGCGCCTTGCAGTCGGACAGCAGCGTCATCGACGCCGGGATGGCCTTGCGGACGATGCCGGGCACGATGGCGTCGGTGAGGTGGATGATGTCGGCCTGGCGGATGCCGGCCACCGCGCGCAGGATCCGCTCGCGCAGCGCCTCCGACCCGGCGTCGGTCGAGCCCTTGCGATGGAAGGAGACCGCGTTGACGGTGTCCTTGACGAGGTCGCGCCACGGCACGTGGCCGCCGCGGAAGGCGGCGATGGCGAGCGGGTAGTTGGCCGACCCGCGGATCAGCGTGCGGTCGAGGTCGAAGAACGCCGCGACCGGCCCGCCGCCCCCGAGGGGCAGCGAGCCGGCGGTCGACGCGTCAGCGGACATGCGCCGCGATCGGCAGGGTGGCGCTGCGCGGCGGGACCGGCGCGTTGACGGCCTTGGC